>NZ_JBIUVQ010000007.1:0-40313 GCF_044743035.1 Streptomyces sp. NPDC087787 | reverse complement strand
TCGGGCTCGGTTCGGGGCCAGGTTCCGGGACCGGGCGCGATCTGGTTCCGGAGCCGGTTCCGGTTCGAGCCCGGTGCCAGGCGTCGGTGGCTTTTGGAGGCCGCCTGCGCTCGATCACTCGTCCGGCATCCGGTTCGCGTACGACAAGGAGGCTGCCCATGTCCGCCGAACCTTCCGTTTCCCCCTCCCGCACCGGCGTCTGGCTGATCGGTGCGCGGGGCTCCGTCGCCACCACCGCCGTCACCGGATGCGCCGCCGTCTCCGCCGGGCTGCATCCCACCGCCGGCCTTGTCACCGAGGCGGAGGCCTTCGCCGCGAGCGGCCTGCCCGCCCTGTCCTCCCTCGTCTTCGGCGGGCACGACACCGTGGACTGCCCGCTGCCCAAACGCGCCGAGACCCTCGCCGCCGGCGGCGTCCTGCCACACGGTCTGTCCTCCGCCGTCCACAGTGAACTGGCCGCCGCCGACGCGGAGATCAGACCCGGCGGCCCGCTCCCCGGAGACACCCGGAGCGAGGACGCCCTCATCGAGGCCCTCGCCGCCGACATCCGCGACTTCACCCGCCGAAACGCCCTCGCCCGCACCGTCGTCGTCAACGTCGCCTCCACCGAACCCGCCCCCGACGGCACCGCCCTGCCCGCCAGCTCGCTGTACGCGGCGGCCGCCCTGCGCGCGGGCTGCCCGTACGTCAACTTCACGCCGTCGACCGGGCTGCACCACCCCGCGCTCGCCGCCGAGGCCCGTGCCTCCGCCCTGCCCTACGCGGGCCGCGACGGCAAGACCGGGCAGACCCTGCTGCGGTCCGTGCTCGGCCCGATGTTCGCGCAGCGCGCGCTGCGCGTACTGGCCTGGTCCGGAACGAACCTCCTCGGCGGCGGCGACGGCGCCGCCCTCGCCGACCCCGCCGCTGCCGCGGCCAAGAACTCCGGCAAGGAACGCGTCCTCGCGGACACCCTGGGCACGGTCCCCCAGGGCGAGGTGCACATCGACGACGTGCCCGCCCTCGGCGACTGGAAGACCGCCTGGGACCACATCGCCTTCGAGGGCTTCCTCGGCTCCCGGATGACCCTCCAGACCACCTGGCAGGGATGCGACTCGGCGCTCGCCGCACCCCTGGTCCTCGACCTGGCCCGGCTGCTGGCCCGCGCCCACGAACGCGGGCTGACCGGGCCGCGCCCCGAACTCGGCTTCTACTTCAAGGATCCCGACCCGGGCGCCCCCGCCGCGCTGGGGGAGCAGTACGCCGCGCTATTGGACTTCGGCCGACGGCTGGGGGACCAGTGATGACCCGCCACGGTCTGGTGGCCATCGCCCTGGCGGTGACCGTCGCCGCCGTCGTCGGAGCGCGCGGGTCCTCGGCCCGTGGCCGCCCGCGCCCGCCGCACGCGGCCGGCGCGCCGGACGGAACATCGCGTCCGGGGCGGGCGGACGACGATCCCGTTCTGTCCCACGCCCCGGCAGCCACGCCCACAGCTCCCCGTCCCGCCGCGGACTCCGCTCCCGCACCCACCCCGCCCCCACCCCACCGCCCCGCCCTCGGCACCCCCGCCGACTGGGTCGAACTGCTGCGGCTGCCCGCCCTGTTCACCGTCCCCGGTGACGCTCTCGCCGGGGCCGCGGCGGCGGGGCGCGCCCCCGGGGCCCGTACGCTCCTCGCCATCGGCTCGTCCCTGTGCCTCTACCAGGCGGGCATGGCGCTCAACGACTGGGCGGACCGCGCCGAGGACGCCGCCGAGCGCCCGCACCGGCCGCTCCCCTCCGGGCGGATCGCCCCCGGCGCCGCGCTCGCCGCGGCCGGCGCGCTCACCGCCCTGGGCCTCGCGCTCGCCGCCCGCGCCGGCCGGCCCGCGCTCACCGTCGCAGTACCGCTCGCCGCCACGGTCTGGGCGTACGACCTCGGACTGAAGCGGAACTGGGCCGGGCCGCCGGCGATGGCGGCGGCCCGGAGCCTCGACCTCGTACTCGGCGCCGCAGCGAGCGGCGGCCGGGTCCGCGACGCCGTACCGTCCGCCGCCGCACTCGGCGTCCACACCCTGGCCGTCACCGCCGTCTCCCGCCGCGAGACCCAGGGCGGTTCCGCCGCCGTACCGCTCGCGGCCCTCGCGGTCACCTCCGGCGTCGCGTACGCACTGGCCCCGCCCGCCGTGGCCCTCCGGCTCCCGGTGGACCGAGGTGGAGCAGCCCCCCTCGGTCCGCCGGGCCTCACCCCCGCACCGGGCGGTGCGCTCCGTGCGGCCCTCGCGCTCGGCTACGCCGCCACCGTCGCCCGCCCCCTCGCCCACGCCGTCCTCAACCCCTCCCCGCCGCTCACCCAGCGGGCCGTCGGCGGCGGCATCCGAGCCATGATCCCGCTCCAGGCCGCGCTGTCCGCCCGCGCGGGCGCACCGGTCACCGCCCTGTGCACGGCCGCCCTGGCGCCTCTGGCCCGAAGGTTCGCGAGGAAGGTGAGCGTCACGTGAGCCCCGGCCCCGCCACGGACCTCCGCTTCGGCTACGGCACCAACGGCCTCGCGGACCTGCGCCTCGACGACGCCCTCGGCCTGCTCGCCGACCTCGGTTACGACGGCGTCGGCCTGACCCTCGACCACATGCACCTCGACCCGCTCGCCCCCGACCTGGCCGCCCGCACCCGCCGGGTCGCGCACCGGCTGGACGCGCTCGGCCTGGGCGTGACGGTGGAGACGGGCGCCCGCTATGTGCTCGACCCGCGCCGCAAGCACGGCCCGTCCCTCCTGGACGAGGACCCGGAGGACCGCGCCCGGCGCGCCGACCTGCTGCTGCGGGCGGTACGGGTGGCCGCCGACCTCGGCGCGCACGCCGTGCACTGCTTCAGCGGCATCACCCCGCCCGGCACCGACCGGGACACGGCGTGGAAACGGTTCGCCGAGTCCCTGGTCCCCGTCCTGGAGGCCGCCGGCGCCTCCGGCGTCCCCCTCGCCGTGGAGCCCGAGCCCGGTCATCTCCTGGCCACCCTCGCCGACTTCCACCATCTGCGCCGCACCCTCGGCGACCCCGAGAACCTGGGCCTCACCCTCGACATCGGCCACTGCCAGTGTCTCGAACCCCTCCCTCCGGCCGAGTGCGTCCGCGCCGCCGCGCCCTGGCTGCGGCACGTCCAGATCGAGGACATGCGTCGCGGCGTGCACGAACACCTCCCCTTCGGGGACGGAGACATCGACTTCCCGCCCGTGCTCGCCGCCCTGGCCGCCACCGGCTACCAGGGCCTGACCGTCGTGGAACTGCCCCGGCACTCCCACGCCGGCCCGCACTACGCCGAGCTGTCCCTGCCGTACCTCCGCCGCGCGGCCACCACCGCCACACATACGGGCGAGCGTCCGGCCCCCGAGCATCCGGTCACCCCGGAAGGGAGCACCCGATGACCCACCCGCACGACATCGGCTCCGGCACCGGCACCGCGGGCACCCCCACGGCCGGTACCGACCCCGGACCGGCCCCGGCGGACGAGTTGCGTGCCCGTACCGACGCCGCGCTCGCCCCCGCCGCACGGGCCTGGCTCGGCCAGGCGCTCGACGAGGCCGCCACCCATCGCGGCACCCACGGCCCGATCTCCGTGTGGGAGCTGCGTCTCGCCGAGGCCGGCCGCCGCTGCGGTCCCGCCCACGCCGACGCCGCCCGCGTCCTCATCCTGCACGCGGCCCGCGCCGGCCTGGACGCCCTCACCCGGGTCTACCGCCAGGGCACCGCCGACGAACGCCGCGCCGTCCTGCGCGCCCTGCCACGCCTCGTGCCGGGACCCGACGCCCTCCCGCTCGTCGAGGACGCGCTGCGCACCAACGACACCCGGCTGCTCGCCGCCGCCGTCGGCCCGTACGCCGCCCGGCACCTGGCACCGCACGCATGGCGGCACGCCGTGCTGAAGTGCCTGTTCACCGGCGTGTCCGTGGACAGCGTCGCCGACCTGGGCCGCCGCGCCCGCGGCGACGCCGAACTCGCCCGCATGCTCGGCGACTACGCCGCCGAACGCACCGCCGCGGGCCGCCAGGTCCCCGAGGACCTGCACCGCGTCCTGGCCCTGACGGAGCCCGACACCGCGCCGCACGCCCCGGTCGACCCCCACGGCAAGGAGTCCTGATGCGCATCTTCGATCCCCACATCCACATGACGTCCAGGACCACCGACGACTACGAGGCCATGCACGCCGCCGGCGTCCGCGCCCTCGTGGAACCCGCCTTCTGGCTCGGCCAGCCCCGCACCTCGCCGGCCTCCTTCCTCGACTACTTCGACTCCCTGATCGGCTGGGAACCCTTCCGCGCCGCCCAGTACGGCATCGCCCACCACTGCACCATCGCCCTGAACCCCAAGGAGGCCAACGACCCGCGCTGCCTGCCCGTCCTCGACGAACTGCCCCGCTACCTCGTCAAGGACCAGGTGGTCGCCGTGGGCGAGATCGGCTACGACTCGATGACGCCCGAGGAGGACACCGCCCTCACCGCGCAGCTGCAGCTCGCCGCCGACCACGGGCTGCCCGCCCTCGTCCACACCCCGCACCGCGACAAGCTCGCCGGGCTGCGCCGCACCCTCGACGTCGTACGGGAGTCGGCGCTGCCCATGGACCACGTCCTGGTCGACCACCTCAACGAGACCACCGTCAAGGAGGCCAAGGACAGCGGCTGCTGGCTCGGCTTCTCCGTCTACCCCGACACCAAGATGGACGAGGAGCGGATGGTCGCGATCCTGCGCGCCCACGGCCCCGAACGGGTTCTCGTCAACTCCGCCGCCGACTGGGGCAGAAGCGACCCCCTCAAGACCCGCAAGGTGGGCGACCTGATGCTCACCGAGGGCTTCACCGAGGACGAGGTGGACCGCGTACTGTGGCGCAACCCCGTCGAGTTCTACGGCCTCAGCGGCCGGCTGAGCCTCGACGTCGTCGCGTCCGGCGCCACCCACGAGGGCAACAGCATCCTGCGCGGCGGGGAGTGAGCGATGCGCTTCCGGCACCCCGACGGCTCCACCGTCCACCTCGCCTACTGCACCAACGTCCACCCCGCCGAGACCCTCGACGGCGTCGTGGCCCAACTGCGCGACCACTGCGAGCCCGTACGCCGACGCCTGGGCCGCGACCGCCTCGGCATCGGCCTGTGGCTCGCCCGGGACGCCGCCCGCACCCTCGACACCGATCCGTCCGCGCTGCGCGCCCTGCGCGCCGAACTCGACGGGCACGGCCTCGAGGTGGTCACCCTCAACGGCTTCCCCTACCAGGGCTTCGGCGCCGAAGAGGTCAAGTACCGCGTCTACAAGCCGGACTGGGCCGACGCCGCACGCCTCGACCACACCACCGCGCTCGCCCGCATCCTCGCCGGCCTCCTGCCGGACGACGTCAAAGAGGGCAGCATCTCCACCCTGCCGCTGGCCTGGCGCACCGCCTACGACGACACCCGCGCCGAGCAGGCCCGCACCGCACTGCGCACCCTCGCCCAACGCCTCGACGCCCTCGAGGAGCTGACCGGCCGCTCCATCCGGGTGGGCCTGGAACCCGAACCCGGCTGCGTCGTCGAGACCACCCACGACGCCATCGCCCCGCTCACCGCGATCGGCCACGAGCGCATCGGGATCTGCGTCGACACCTGCCACCTCGCCACCTCCTTCGAGGACCCGCACACCGCCCTGGACGCCCTCGCCGCGGCCGGCGTCCCCGTCGTCAAGTCCCAGCTGTCCGCCGCCCTGCACGCCGAGCGGCCCCATCTGCCCGAGGTCCGCGAGGCCCTCGCCGCCTTCGACGAGCCCCGCTTCCTCCACCAGACCCGTACGGTCACCGCCGCAGGCCTGCGCGGCACCGACGACCTCGGCACCGCCCTCGGCGGCGACGTCCTGCCGGATGCCGCCCCCTGGCGCGCCCACTTCCACGTCCCCCTGCACGCGGCGCCCGCCGAACCCCTCACCTCCACCCTCCCGGTCCTCAAGGCCGCCCTCACGCGGCTCGTCGGCGGCCCGCGGCCGCTCACCCACCACCTGGAGGTCGAGACCTACACCTGGCAGGCGCTCCCGCCCGAGCTGCGCCCCCGCGACCGCGGCCGGCTCGCCGACGGCATCGCCGCCGAACTCGCCCTCACCCGCGACCTGCTGACCGACCTCGGCCTGAAGGAACTGCCATGACCCGGCCCCAGGGACCGACACCCCTGCTCGTCCTGGACGTCGTCGGTCTCACCCCGCGCATCCTCGACCACATGCCCCACCTCAAGACGCTCGCCCAGTCGGGCTCGCGCGCCGCGCTCGGCACCGTCCTGCCCGCCGTCACCTGCGCCGCCCAGTCCACCTTCCTCACCGGCACCATGCCCGCCGAGCACGGAATCGTCGGCAACGGCTGGTACTTCCGCGAACTCGGCGACGTCCTGCTGTGGCGGCAGCACAACGGCCTCGTCGCCGGCGACAAGCTGTGGGACGCCGCCCGCCGCGCCCACCCCGGCTACACGGTCGCCAACATCTGCTGGTGGTACGCCATGGGCGCCGACACCGACATCACCGTCACCCCGCGGCCCGTCTACTACGCCGACGGCCGCAAGGAACCCGACTGCTACACCCGCCCCCCGGCCCTGCACGACGAACTCACCGAAAAACTCGGCACGTTCCCCCTGTTCCACTTCTGGGGCCCCGGCGCCGACCTCGTCTCCAGCCAGTGGATCATCGACGCCACCCGCCACATCCTGCGCACCCGCCGACCCGACCTGACGCTCTGCTACCTGCCCCACCTCGACTACGACCTGCAGCGCTACGGCCCCGCCGACCCGCGCTCCCTGCAAGCGGCGGCCGACCTCGACGCCGCCATGGCCCCGCTCCTGGACGACGCCCGCGCCGAGGGCCGTACCGTCGTCGTGCTGTCGGAGTACGGCATCACCCGCGCCGACCGGCCCGTCGACATCAACCGCGCCCTGCGCCGGGCCGGCCTGCTCGAAGTGCACACCCAGGACGGCATGGAGTACCTCGACCCGATGGCCTCCCGCGCCTTCGCCGTCGCCGACCACCAGATCGCCCACGTCTACGTGCGTCGCCCCGAGGACCTGGACGCCACCCGGGCCGCCCTCGACGGACTGCCCGGCATCGAGCGACTCCTCGACGACGAGGGCAAGAAGGCCCACCACCTCGACCACCCGCGCTCCGGCGAACTCGTCGCCGTCGCCGAGCCGGACGCCTGGTTCACGTACTACTACTGGCTCGACGACGAGCGCGCGCCCGACTTCGCGCAGCTCGTAGAGATCCACCGCAAACCCGGTTACGACCCGGTCGAACTCTTCATGGATCCGCAGGACCCCTATGTGAAGGTCAAGGCCGCGACCGCCGTGGCCCGTAAGAAACTCGGCCTGCGCTACCGCATGGCGGTCGTGCCACTCGACGCCTCACCCATCCGCGGCAGCCACGGCCGCCTGCCCGCGAGCGACGACGACGGTCCGCTCCTCCTGTGCTCCACCCCCCGCGCCGTCGGCGACCGCATCGCGGCCACCGACGTGAAGTCCCTCCTGCTCCACCTCGCCGGTCTCGGCCACGCAGACCCCAAGCCCGAAGAGAGGCACCCGTGAACGACATCCACGCGACCGACCACGGAACCGACGAACAGCTGCGCCGCAGCCTGGGCATCGGCCGCCGCAGCTTCCTCAGCACCTGCACCGCCGTCGCGGCCGGGGCCATCGCCGCACCCGTCCTCGGCGCGGCCCCCGTGCTGGCGGCCCCCGCCGAGTCGAACGGCAAGGCCAAGGGCCACCTGCTCGTCCCCGAGGACAAGCGCGGCATCATCCTCTACACCGTGCGCGACGCCACCGGCCGCGACCCGTACTCCACCAGCCTGCCCTCCGGCTTCCGCGGCGTGTTCGAGCAACTGGCCCGGTTCGGCTACCGCCAGGTGGAGTTCGCGGGCTACGGCCAGCACGCCAACGCCCCCGGCGGCGCCAACCTGGAGAACGTCGAGGGAGCCCGGCTGCTGCGCCGCTGGCTGGACGAGTACGGGCTGCGGGCGCAGGGCAACCACGGCTTCATCCCCGGCTCCTGGCCGCTGACCACCGGCGACCTGGACACGTTCAAGAAGCACCTGGAGATCGCCAACATCCTCGGCATGCAGCACGTGGGGACCGGCAACGACCCCACCGGCAGCAACTACAAGGCCGACTGGGACGCCGCGGCGGAGAAGTGGCACGCCCTCGGCGAGATCGCCCGCCGCGCCGGGCTCAAGCTCTACACCCACAACCACGACGCCGCCTACGGCTTCCTGCTCGACGGCGGCCCGCTCGACGCGCAGGGCCGCCCGACCCGCAGCTCCGGCATCCGCAAGCTGGAGTACTTCCTGTCCATCACCGACCCGAAGCTGATCTGGCTGGAGATGGACATCTTCTGGGCGCACGTGGCCCAGTACAAGTTCCGCACCTACACCGACCACGACGGGGCCACCCGGCAGAACATCTTCGACCCGGCCGGGCTGGTCACCCGCCACAACAAGCGCTACCCGCTGTTCCACGCCAAGGACGGCGTCATCAACAACACCAGCGGACAGGGCTACGACATGGTCCCGTTCGGCACCGGCGTCATCGACTACACCACCTTCTTCACCCGGGTCGGCGACCCGAACTACCACCACCCGATGGTCGAGCAGGACAACGCCCCGAGCTCCACCGACCCGGCCCAGTCGCTGGAACACGCCCGGATCGGCTACCGGAACATGGCCGCGCTGCGCCGCAAGTGACGAACGGGAAGGGGCCCTCCCCGCAGCCGCGGGGAGGGCCCCTTCCGGGGGCGGATACGCAGGTGAAACGCACTCCGAAAGCTTGGTATTGTTGTCCATGTCGCCGCGGGGAACACCCCCGGTCAGGCGGCAGACACCTGGTCCGGGTGGCGGAATGGCAGACGCGCTAGCTTGAGGTGCTAGTGCCCTTTATCGGGCGTGGGGGTTCAAGTCCCCCCTCGGACACTCTCTGTAACGAAGAGCGAGGACCACGACCTTACGGTCGCGGTCCTCTTCGCGTTTCGTAGCTGCAACAGGGGCTCCCCCACCTCGACCACACTCGCACTGGCGTCATACGCGTATTACGATGTCTTCGTGGCAAAGACGCGCATCAGCATCAGCTTGGAGCAGGACCAGGCCGAACGCATCAGGCAGCACGCGGAACGGGCGGGCATGGACGTCTCGGCCTACCTGGTGCATGCCGCGACGCGCCAGATGGCCGAGAGCGACGCCATAGAGGAACAGTTCGCCGAGGTGGACGCGCTCATCGCCCGGGCGGAGCGGGCAGCGGACGGGCTGCCTGCCGAACCCGCCCCGGAACCGGCCGCGGAACTGACGGAGCAGGAGCGCCGCGAGGTCGAGGAGGCCCTGGGCCTCGTCCACGGCCGGGACCGGCAAGGCCGTTGTCCGGGACACGCCGCGTGAGCGCACGGGTGCCGGTCTACGACACCGGCATGCTCATCGCACTCGCCGACCGCAAGGCGAAGGCGATGGCTCTCCACGAGGGACTGCGCACGGCCCCGCACCGAGCGCTGGTGCTCGGACCGGTCCTCGCCCAGGTGTGGCGCCCCCAGCCGGCGCTGGTACACGCCCTGTCCGGCGTCCTGAAGGGCTGCACGGTCCCTCAGGCCCGTACGTCCGAGCCGCCCATGCGCGAGACGAAGGCGGGCCGTCCGGAGTGTCTGGCCTGTGCGACGGGCCCGGACCTCGCGGACTGGCGGCGCGTCGGCACCGCTCTGGGTCGGGCGGCCCTGCCGGCGGAGAAGCGGCCGGACGCCGTGGACGCCTGGGTGGCCCTGGCAGCGGCCCGGCACGGCAGCGCGGTGATCTTCACCACCGACCCGGGGGACATCCATGCCTACCTGACGGTCCTCGCACCGACGGACGTGCACGTGGTCGCCGTCTGACGACCGGGAGCCACGCTCCGTCCCGTCCAGGTGGTCGCGCAGTACCCGCAGTCGCGGATGCGGGTCGTCGTCTTCGCCTATGACACCCGCCTGTCGTAGGCCCTGAAGTACCTGCGGCTGCCCGTCACCGTCCTCGCTGTCGACCGCCGTGAGCGCTCCGCTGTACGGGTCCGTTATGGCCGCCGGAAGATCTGTCCCAAAAGTGCAGTGCGAGCCGTATCGGGTACACGCCAAGATCGCCTCTATGAGGGAGATCATCACCTTATCGGCCACTGTGCTGACCGCTGCGGTCCTTCTGTCCGGCACTTCTCCTGCGCAGGCAAAGCCGAATCCGGTCGTGCCGGACCCATTCGACAAGCGAGTCCGCTGTACGTCGACCGATGACGACGGACGCAAGATCGTCACACGGTACGGAAACTCCCAGCTCGGCTGGAACCACTTCACCCACCGTCACAACATCAAGAAGTGTGCGATCCTCAACGCGGCTCTCAAGGACAAGGTCGACCGCAACGACGGCCATGGGCGTCTGGAGTACGACGGCGTCGCGATCAGGACCGGCGGCAAGCCCGCGCAGGTCAAGTTCGTCGTGATCGTTCAGTACACACGCAAGACCAAGGACGGAAAGCACGACGCCGGTAAAGGACAGAAGATAGGTGTCGTCAACGCCTTCTGCCGCAACCAGCCGAACAACAAGTGCCCCGCATGGATGAACCAGTGACGGATCCCGAAGACCGGGAGCAGCAGTCGGCCGTCAGCCGCCTGCTGCTCTACTACCTCAACGCGCCCATCGCCGACGGCTGCCACCTGCACGGAGTCCTGCCCGCCCCCGGCGCCGTACGCATCGCCATCCACGCCGGAGACGACGAGGAGGGCGCCACCTTCCTGTACGAGATCCCCCACGACACCGTCGCCCCGTACTACATCCCCGGCATCCTGCGCACTGTCCTGGCCGGCACCCAGCTCTACGGCAGCAGCGACATCAGCGAAGCCATGGGGATGACGGTCATCCGCCTCCACCCGGAGGAGATCACCCCGGATCCCGAACCCGAACAGGGCCAGGCGCTCACCGTACTGCGGGCGCTGTCCGACCCCGGCGACGACGAGCACCCCTTCATGATCGGGTTCCTGATGCTGGGGCATGCCGTGTTGCGCGTGTACGTGCAGCGTCCCGACCGCCCCGGCATCATCGGCGCCGACATCCGACTGACCAACGCGCCCACCGCACTGATCGCCTCCCTGCCTGCCCTCATCGAGGAGGAGCAGCACCAACGGCCGGCCCCCGACGACCCGCACTGCGATCTCCTCGTGGACCTGACCGACTGGTAGGGCCGGTAACCGTTCTGCCGATCACTTGATCGACGTGAGGCCGCTTCTGGTGAGCGCCGCCAGCGGCCGCCCGTCACGCGACGTTGCTCGGCACCTCGAATCGTGGAGAGCGGCCGTGTCACGTGCCCCCGAACCGGGTCGCGCGGGAGCGGGCGCAGGCCTATGGACGTCCATGTTGTCGGCCTTCTCGCCGGTGCCGGAGGTGTGGACGCGCTGTGCGATGCCCTCGGGACTCTCAGTGATCCCGTGGCCCAGGCGGTCAGTGGAGCACCACGGTGCGTCGGCCGTGGACGACCACGCGGCCCTCGCAGTGCCAGCGCACCGCTCTGACCAGCGCCGCCGCCTCCGTGTCGCGTCCGACGGCGACCAGATCCTCCGGTGTGTGCGTATGGTCGACTGCGGTGACCTCCTGGGCGATGATCGGGCCCTCGTCGAGGTCGGCGGTGACGTAGTGCGCCGTCGCCCCCACCACCTTGACCCCGTGCTCGTATGCCTGGTGGTAGGGCTTGGCGCCCTTGAAGCTCGGCAGGAAGGAGTGGTGGATGTTGATCGCCCTGCCCGCGAGCCGCGTGCACAGGCCGTCGGACAGCACCTGCATGTAACGGGCCAGGACCACCAGCTCCGCGTCGAACTCCTCGACGACGCGGAGCAGCTCGTCCTCGGCGGACTGCTTGGTGGCGGCGGTCACCGGGATGTGGACGAAGGGGACGCCGTAGGAGCCGACGAGTGCTTCGTGGTCGCGGTGGTTGGAGACCACGGCGACCACGTCGGCCGGAAGGTCGCCGCTCCGGGCCCGGAAGAGCAGGTCGTTGAGGCAGTGTCCGTAGCGGGACACCATGATCAGGACGCGGCGCCGGGTACGGGCCGGTTCGAGGTGCCACCGCATGGCGAAGCGCGAGGCCACGGCGGCGAAGTCCCGGCGCAGGGCGCCGGTGTCGTCTTCGCCGCCGGTGGAGGCGAAGCACACCCGCATGAAGAAGTGGCCGTCGCGGCGGTCGCCGAACTGCTGGTTGTCGACGATGTCGCAACCGTGCTCGAGGAGGAACCGCGAGACCTCGTAGACGATGCCGGGGGCTTCGGCGCAGTCGAGAGTGAGTATGTGTTCGGTCATGGGGTCAGCACTCGATGACGTTGACGGCGAGGCCGCCGCGGGCGGTCTCCTTGTACTTGGTCTTCATGTCGCGGCCGGTGTCCCGCATGGTCCTGATCGCCTTGTCGAGGCTGACCTTGTGGGTGCCGTCGCCGGCCAGGGCCAGCCGCGCCGCGTTGATGGCCTTGACGCTCGCGACGGCGTTGCGTTCGATGCAGGGGATCTGCACCAGACCGCCCACCGGGTCGCAGGTCAGGCCCAGGTTGTGCTCGATGCCGACCTCGGCCGCGTTCTCCACCTGGGCGGGGCTGCCGCCGAGCACTTCGCACAGCGCCCCCGCCGCCATGGCGCACGCGGACCCGACCTCGCCCTGGCAGCCGACCTCGGCGCCGGAGATGGAGGCGTTCTCCTTGAACAGGATGCCGATGGCGGCGGCGGTCAGCAGGAAGCGGACGACGCCGTCGTCGTCGGCGCCGGGCACGAAGTGCGCGTAGTAGTGGAGGACGGCGGGCACGATCCCGGCCGCCCCGTTGGTGGGGGCGGTCACGATACGGCCGCCCGAGGCGTTCTCCTCGTTCACGGCGAGGGCGAACAGGTTCACCCAGTCCATGCCCCGCAGCGGGTCCGTGCTGTCGTGGCCGGCGGCGTTCAGCTCGCGGTGGAGCGCCGGCGCGCGCCGGGGGACCTTCAGGCCGCCCGGCAGCACGCCCTCGCGCCGGCAGCCGCGGTCGACGCACGCCCGCATGACCGCCCACAGGTCGAGCAGTCCGGCGCGCACCTCGGCCTCGGGCCGCCACGCCTGTTCGTTGGCGAGCATCACCTCGCTGATCGTCAGGTTCTCGCGGGCGCAGATCTCGAGCAGTTCGGCACCCGAGCGGAACGGGAACCGCACGGGCGTGGCGTCCGCGACGACGCGGTCGGCGCCGGTGGCCTCCTCGTCGACGACGAAGCCGCCGCCGACGGAGTAGTAGGTGCGGGCGGCCAGTTCCCGCCCGTCCGCCGCAAGGGCCCGAAACGTCATGCCGTTGGGGTGGGCGGGCAGGGACCTTCGCCGGTGCAGCACCAGGTCCTTGTCGCTGTCGAAGCGGATCCGGTGCTTGCCGCCGAGCAGCAGGCCGCCGTCGGCGCGGACCCGCGCGACCCGGTCGTCGGACCGGTCGGTGTCGACGGTGGCCGGGTCCTCGCCCTCCAGGCCGAGGACGACGGCCTTGTCGGAGCCGTGTCCCCGGCCGGTGGCGCCGAGCGAGCCGTACAGCTCCGCCCGGACGCCCACCACGCCGTCCAGCAGCCCGTCCCGCTCCAGTCCCTCGACGAAGCGCCTGGCCGCCCGCATCGGCCCCACCGTGTGGGAGGAGGAGGGGCCGATGCCGACCGAGTACAGGTCGAAGACGCTGAGGGCCATCAGGGAACCTCGGGGCCCTGGTACTCGCTCATCGCGTCGATGAGCCAGCGGGCCAGGTAGTCGGCGAACGAGGACCGGGGGAAGAGCCGGTACGTCGTGTCACCGGTCTGCCAGAGCACCACCGGGATCGGTCCGACCTGCGTGGCCACCGCCCGGCCCGGCCCGAAGGAGCGCGGGTGCAGGTCCAGGGCGCAGCCCTTCTCCAGGACCTGGCGGGCCGAGGGTCCGCTCAGCTCCAGCGTGGTCCGGTTCGCCGACACGTCGACGACCGAGCCCGGGTCCCCGGCGAGCGCGTCCAGCAGCCCGGCGACGAGTTCCGGCCCGTCGCCCTGGGACAGTACGAGCCACTCGTCGGGCCCGAGCCACACCGCGGTGTGCGGGCCGGCCTGCGCGGCCTGGCCGCAGTGGTCCGGCAGCGGCGCGCCGAGCACCGAGCCGATGCGGCCGGCCGCTTCGGAGGCGAGGTCGACGCGCAGGCTCACCATGGTGACGAACGGCCACTCGGTCAGCGACACGCCCCGGGCGCCGGTGACGGTGGCGGCGCGCATCCGCTCCTGAAGGTGCGTCAGCGGGCTGCGGCGCAGCGCCGCCGGTCCCGCGTCGATCAGCTCAGCCATCTCGCTTGGTCCCTTCGGGGTCGTAGAGCACGGGTTCGGCCACCAGGACGGGCACCAGGGTGTCGCCGACCGGGGCGATCAGGGTCTCGCCGATCCTGCCCCGCCCGTCGGCGACGAGCGCGAGGGCGAACGGCCTGCCCAGGGCCTCGCTGTGGTAGCTGGAGGTGACGTGGCCGAGCATCGGCACCGGCCCGTCCTGCGGGGTGATGGGGACGCCCGGCGCGACGATCTGGGAGCCCTCCGGCAGCCGGGTGGTGCCGTCGGTGGGCAGCAGGCCGACCAGGTGCTTGCGGTCGGTGCGCGCGGTGTCGGGGCGGCTGAAGGAGCGTTTGCCGATGAAGTCCTTCTGCTTGGAGACCGCCCAGGCCATGCCCGCGTCGTGCGGGGTGACCGTCCCGTCGGTGTCCTGGCCGACGATGACGTAGCCCTTCTCGGCGCGCAGGACGTGCATGGTCTCGGTGCCGTAGGGGGTGATGCCGTACCGCTGTCCGGCCGCGTGCACCTGCTCCCAGACGGCGAGCCCGTACCACGCGGAGACGTTGATCTCGTAGGCGAGTTCGCCGGAGAAGGAGATCCGGCAGATGCGGGCGGGGATTCCGGAGGCCAGGGTGGTCTCACGGAAGGCCATGAAGGGGAACGCCTCGTTGGACAGGTCCAGGTCGGGGGCGAGCCGGCCGACGACCTCGCGGGACTTGGGGCCGACGACGGCGATCGTGGACCACTGCTCGGTCACCGAGGTGCAGTGCACGTCGAGTTCGGGCCACTCGGTCTGCAGCCACTCCTCCAGCCAGTCCAGGACGCCGGCCGCGCCGCCCGTCGTGGTGGTCATGAAGTAGCGGTTCTCGTCCAGGCGCAGGGTCACGCCGTCGTCGAAGATCATGCCGTCGGGCTTGCACATCACGCCGTAGCGGGCGGAGCCGGGCTTGAGCTTCTTGAAGGCGTTGGTGTAGACCCGGTTGAGGAACTCGCCCGCGTCCGCGCCCCAGATCTCGATCTTGCCGAGGGTGGAGGCGTCCATGAAGGCGACGCCCTCGCGGGCCGCGCGGCACTCGCGCGCCACCGCGGCGTCCATGTCCTCCCCCTCCTGGGGGAAGTACCACGGCCGCTTCCACTGCCCGACGTCCTCGAACTCCGCGCCGTGGGCGACGTGCCAGCTGTGGATCGACGTCATGCGCTCGGGGTCGAACAGGTCGCCGCGCTCGCGTCCGGCGAGGGCGGCGAAGGCGATCGGGGTGTACGGCGCCCGGTAGGCGGTGGTGCCGATCTCGCCCGGCGAGGCGCCGTCGCCAAGGGCGGCGGCGATCACGCCGATCGCGTTGACGCCCGAGGTTTTGCCCTGGTCGTTGGCCGTGCCGAGCGAGGTGTAGCGCTTGACGTGCTCGACGCTGCGCATGCCGGCGCCGGTGGACCGCCACACGTCGGCGACGGTGACGTCGCGCTGGTGGTCGACGAAGTGGGTGTCCCAGGTGCCGGGACCGGAGCCGGAGCCGTCGGAGCCGTCGCCGGGTGCGGGCACCAGCCACAGCGCGCGCACCGGGGCGCGGCCGGCGGTGGTGTCGGCGGGCGCGGCGGGGACGGGCACCGGGAACCCGGCGTCCGTGGCGGCCCGCGCACCGGCCCGCGCGCCCTCGGCGAGCGCGCCGTCGAGGTCGTAGGTCCCGCGGGCGGCGCCGGCGACCTGCTGGTCGCGGACCGTGCCGTCGGGCACGAAGGCGGCCAGTTCACCGTCCCAGCGCAGCTTGCCCTGACGCTGGCTGTGCAGGTGCACCACCGGGCTCCAGCCGCCCGAGACGGCGAGCAGGTCGCAGTCGAACGAGACGGGTTCGCCGGTGAGTTCGCCGCTGTCGTCGAGGCCCTGGACGGTGACGCCGGTGAGGCGACCCTCGCCCGCCGTGCCGGTCACCGTGCTGCCGGTCAGCACCTTGACGCCGGTGGCCGCGGCGACCTCGGCCGCCCGCCGGGACAGCTCGGGGCGGGCGTCGACGACGGCGGCGATCTCCACGCCGGCCGCGTGCAGGTCGGCGACCGTGTCGTAGGCGCTGTCGTTGGTGGTGCTCACGACGGTGCGGGAGCCGGGCGCCACCGCGTAGCGGTTGACGTAGGAGCGGACGGCGGAGGCGAGCATCACGCCGGGGCGGTCGTTGCCGGCGAACACCAGCGGCCGCTCGTGGGCGCCGGGGGCCAGGACCACCTGGCGGGCCCGGATGTGCCACAGCCGCTGCCGCGAGACGCCCTCGGACGGGGCGGGGGCGTCGGCGCCGAGGTGGTCGGTGCGCCGCTGCAGGGCCAGGACGTAGTTGTCGTCGTAGGAGCCGAAGGCGGTGGTGCGGGTCAGCACGGTGACCTCGGGGGCGGCGTCGAGGGCCGCGCGGACCTCGGCCACCCACTCCAGGGCGGCCCGCCCGCCGACCGTTTCGGTGCGCCCGGACAGCAGCGAACCGCCGGGCTCGCGCTGGTCGTCGACGAGGATCACGCGGGCGCCGGAGCCGGCGGCCGCGGTGGCCGCCGCGAGTCCTGCGGGGCCCGCTCCGACGATCAGTACGTCGGTGTGCACGTACTTCTTGTCGTAGACGGCCGGGTCCGGGGCCGGGTCGAGGACGCCCATGCCGGACAGGGTCGTGGCGGACAGCCCGTCGTACAGCTCCACGGTGGTGGCGGGCAGCATGCCCTCCGAGCACGGTCCGTCGATCTGGAGCAGGGCGTTGGACTCCTCCACGCCGGCGGAGACGATGCCGCGGGGACGGCCCCGGTAGAGGGACGGCCCGACCTCGACGGCACCATGGGCCAGCAGGGCGGAGGCGACGGTGTCACCGGGGTGGCCGGTCAGCTCGCGGCCGTCGACGGTGAACCGCAGCACGGTGCCGCGGTCGACGCGGCCGCCGTGCGGCAGACGGAATTCCTGGTCGGTCATCGGTTCCCTCCGGCCGGATCGGCCATCTGGCGAAGGTCCTTGGGCCCGGACGGCCCGGGAACCTCGGGGCGGGGCTCGTCGAGCCGGTAGACGGCGAGCACGTCGTAGGTGACGGTGTCGCGTACGACGTTGAACCAGCGGCGGCAGCCCGTGGAGTGCACCCACCGCTCGGCGAAGGGGCCCTTGGGGTTGTCCCGGTAGAAGACGTACTCGGCCCACTGTTCGTCGGTGAGCTCCCCGGGCGTCTCGGGGAAGGGGAGGTGGGCCTGGCCCCCGTAGTGGTACTCGGTCTCGTCCCGAGGACCGCACCATGGGCAGTTCAGCAGCAGCACGGTGTCCTCCTCTCAGTGGGCCACGGCCGCGGCGCCGTGCTCGTCGATCAGGGCGCCCGTGGTGAAACGCTCCAGGGCGAAGGGCTTGTTCAGGGGGTGCGGCTCGCCGGTGGCGATGGTGTGGGCGAAGGTCCAGCCGGCCGCCGGGGTGGCCTTGAAACCGCCGGTGCCCCAGCCGCAGTTGACGAAGAGGTTCTCCACCGGCGTGGTGCCGATGACCGGGGAGGCGTCCGGGGTGACGTCGACGATGCCGCCCCAGGTCCGCAGCACGTGGGCGCGGGCGAAGACGGGGAACAGCTCGACGGCGGCGGCCATCTGGTGCTCGATCACGTGGAACGAGCCGCGCTGGCCGTAGCCGTTGTACGAGTCGACGCCCGCGCCCATCACCAGTTCGCCCTTGTGCGCCTGTGAGACGTACACGTGCACGTGGTTGGACATCACGACGGTGGGGTGCACCGGCTGGTGCAGTTCGGAGACCAGCGCCTGCAGCGGGTGGGACTGCACCGGCAGCCGGAACCCGGCCCGTTCGGCCAGGACCCCGCTGTGCCCGGCGGCCGCGAGGCCCACCCGGCCGGCGAGGATGCGGCCCCGGCTGGTCTCGACGCCGACGACCCGGTCGCCGTCCTTGACGAAGCCGGTGACCTCGCAGTTCTGAATGAGGTCGACGCCCATCTCGTCGGCGCGGCGGGCCAGCGCCCAGGCGACGTGGTCGTGCTTGGCGATGCCGGCGCGGGGCTGGTAGGTGCCGCCGAGGACCGGGTAGCGGGTGTTGGACGAGGTGTTGAGGATCGGGCAGATCTTGGCGACCTCGTCGGTGTCGAGCCATTCGGCGTCGACCCCGTTGAGCCGGTTGGCGTTGACGCGGCGTGTGCCCTCGCGGACGTCCTGCAGGGTGTGCGCGAGGTTGAGGACGCCGCGCTGGCTGAACAGGAAGTCGTAGTCCAGCTCCTCGGGCAGCTTCTCCCACAGCTTCAGGGCGTGCTCGTAGATGGCCGCGCTCTCGTCCCACAGGTAGTTGGAACGGATGATGGTGGTGTTGCGGGCCATGTTGCCGCCGGCCAGCCAGCCCTTCTCCAGGACGGCCACGTTGGTGATGCCGTGGTTCTTGGCGAGGTAGTAGGCGGTGGTCAGGCCGTGGCCTCCGGCGCCGACGATGACGACGTCGTAGGAGGGGCGGGGGTCGGGGGTGCGCCAGAGCCAGTCGGGGTGCTCCGGCAGCGGTGCGGCGGTCATCCGGCGGTTCCGTTCTGGTCGGCGGGTCCGGTCGGTGCGGCGGGGGCGGTCCGCTCGGCGTAGAGCGGGAACTTCCCGGCGAGCGCGGTGACCCGGTCGCGCAGCAGGGCGGCGCTCTCGTCGGTGAGGTCCTCCTCCTTCAGGGCGCAGGCGATGATGTCGGCGACCTCGCGGAACTCCTCGGCTCCGAAACCCCGGGTGGCCAGGGCGGGGGTGCCGATCCGCAGGCCGGAGGAGACCATCGGCGGGCGGGGGTCGAACGGCACGGCGTTGCGGTTGACGGTGATGCCGACGCGGTGCAGCCGGTCCTCGGCCCGCTGCCCGTCGAGCGCGGAGTCGCGCAGGTCGACGAGGACGAGGTGGACCTCGGTGCCGCCGGTGAGGACGGAGATCCCGGCCTCGGCGACGTCGTCGGCGAGCAGCCGGCCGGCGAGGATCCGGGCGCCGTCCAGGGTGCGCCGCTGGCGCTCCTTGAACTCCTCGCCCGCCGCGATTTTGAAGGCGACCGCCTTCGCGGCGATGACGTGCTCCAGCGGGCCGCCCTGCTGGCCGGGGAAGACCGCCGAGTTGATCTTCTTGGCGAGTCCGGCCCTGCTGAGGATCACACCACCGCGGGGACCGCCGAGGGTCTTGTGGGTGGTGGTCGTCACGACGTCCGCGTACGGCACGGGGCTCGGGTGGAGGCCGGCCGCGACCAGTCCCGCGAAGTGCGCCATGTCGACCATGAGGTACGCGCCGACCTCGTCGGCGATGCGCCGGAAGGCGGCGAAGTCCAGCTGCCGCGGATAGGCCGACCAGCCGGCGACGATCAGCTTCGGCCGGTGCTCGCGGGCGAGGTCCGCCACCTCGTCCATGTCGACGCGCAGGTCGGACTCGCTCACGTGGTACGGCACGACGTTGTAGAGCTTGCCGGAGAAATTGATGCGCATGCCGTGCGTCAGGTGCCCGCCGTGCGCCAGGTCGAGACCGAGGATGGTGTCGCCGGGGTCGAGCAGGGCGAACATCGCGGCGGCGTTGGCCTGGGCGCCCGAGTGCGGCTGGACGTTGGCGGCCTCGGCGCCGAAGAGGGCCTTGACCCGGTCGATCGCGAGCCTTTCGACGACGTCGACGTGCTCGCAACCGCCGTAGTAGCGGCGGCCGGGGTAGCCCTCGGCGTACTTGTTCGTCAGGACCGAGCCCTGGGCCTGCATCACGGCCGCCGGGGCGAAGTTCTCGGACGCGATCATCTCGAGGGTCGTCTGCTGGCGCCGGAGTTCCTCGGAGACGGCGGCGGCGATCTCGGGGTCCAGTTCGGCCAGGGGGAGGGAGAGGAGGCTGCCGTCCTCTGTCGTCGACGGACGCGTTGCCATCGTGAGCACCACCTTAATATGCGACTGCTCCAGCACTGATATATCAGTACGTGCGGTAACGTAGGGCAGGCTGACGAAGAGGGTCAAGGGGGTAGCGGAATGAATCAGGTGCGGCTTTCGCAGGGGGTCGGCGAGGAGACGCTCACCCTCGCCGAGCGCGCGTACCGCGACATCCGCGACCGCCTGATCATGCTGGAGATCCCGCCCGGCGCGCCGGTGAACGAGGATCTGCTCGCGCAGAGCGTCGGCTTCGGGCGCACGCCGGTGCGCGAGGCCCTCAAGCGCCTGCAGCACGAACGGCTGATCGTGGCCTACCCGCGGCGCGGCACCTTCGCCACCGAGGTCAACATCACCGACCTCGCCCACATCTCCGAGGTCCGGCGCCAGCTGGAGCCGATGGCGGCGGCCCGCGCGGCCGAGCGCGCCACCGCCGCCGACCGCGAGGCGTTGGGCGCGCTGCTGCGCGGCCTGGAGGGCGAGGGTACCCGCGCACAGGGTGCGGACGCCCTCATGCGCCTCGACCTGCGCGTGCACCGGGCCATCTACGCCGCCACCCACAACCCGTACTTCGAGGACACCCTCATCCGCTACGACAACCTGGCCACCCGGATCTGGTGCCTGTTCGTGGACCGGGTGCCGGGCATGGCGGGACACGTCGTCGAGCACGGACCGTTGCTGCGCGCCATCGTCGACGGCGACCCCGGGAAGGCCTCGGAGCTCGCGCTGAGTCATGTCGTGGGCTTCGAGCGGGCGATCCGCGAGGCGATCTGAGCCGGCCCTCCCGCGGCCCACCGGGCGGCATCGGCCCGGGCCGATGCCGCGACAACCTTCATCGCAGAGCCGCCGCAGCATCGCTGCGGCGGCTCTGCTCGTCCGTTTCCTGCGCCGCCCGATGTCACGCGCGCCGCAACCTGGATGCGCACCATGCAACAGATCGCACTCAGCGTGTCACCGCACGGTTTTTGGTCGTCAAACGGTAAAACGCAGAAGAAGCCACCCGCCACGTCTTGTCGACTCCGATACGCGCTCCTATGGTGTGCAACACCGTTGCGGCACACGCAACCTCACGCTTGGGAGCCGGTTCCATGAGCGACCAGCCGAGCCTCTCTGGGCAGAACGCCCCGCCCATCTCCTCCGTTGCACCAGTCATGTCCCCACCCGACATCTCCGGCCCGCCGGACGCCGACGTCGATCCCTCCACGCGCCGTCGCGTGGTGGCGGCGAGTTTCATCGGCAACTTCGTGGAGTGGTTCGACTACGCCGCCTACGGATACCTGGCCGCGACCATCTCCACGGTCTTCTTCCCCGATACCGATCGCACGACGGCGCTGCTCGCGACCTTCAGCGTCTTCGCCGTCTCCTTCTTCGTCCGCCCCTTCGGCGGCTTCGTCTGGGGGCACATCGGCGACAAGGTCGGCCGGCGCAGCGCCCTGTCACTGTCCATCGTGATCATGTCCGTGGCGACCTTCTGCATCGCCCTGCTGCCCACCTACCGCGCGGTCGGCCTGCTCGCCCCGGCGCTGCTCCTGGTGGTCCGGGTCGTCCAGGGCTTCTCCGCGTCCGGTGAGTACGCGGGCGCCTCCGCCTTCCTGGTCGAGTACGCCCCCTCCGGCCGACGTGGCCTGTACGCCTCCGTGGTTCCGGCGAGTACCGCGTCGGGCCTGCTGCTGGGTTCCCTGCTCGCCGCGCTGCTCACCGGAGTCCTCTCCGCGGGAGAGATGCACAGCTGGGGCTGGCGCCTGCCCTTCCTCCTCGCCGCTCCGATGGGCCTGATCGGCCGCTACATCCGGCTGCGTCTGGAGGACACCCCCGCCTTCCGCGCCCTGGAGGAGCAGCAGGAGACCGCTCCGACCCCGGCCAGGCAGATGCTGCGCGCCAACCGGCGTCCGCTGATCCTCGCGATGGGCGCCACCGTGCTCAACGCGGTCGCCTTCTACATGCTGCTCAGCTACATGCCGACGTACCTGTCGGAGGAGCTGCACTTCGGCGCCACCGAGTCGTTCCTGGCCACCACCGTCTCGCTCGCCACGTACATCGCCTTCATCTTCTTCACCGGCCTGGCCTCGGACCGGTTCGGCCGGAAGAAGATGCTGATCACGGCGTCCGTGCTGTTCACGCTGTGCACCGTCCCGGCGTTCATGCTGCTGGACGGCGCCGGACTGCTGACCGTGATCGCCATCCAGGTGCTGCTCGGCGGCATGCTCACGCTCAACGACGGGACGCTGCCGAGCTTCCTCGCCGAGCTGTTCCCGACCCGGGTCCGCTACAGCGGCTTCGCCATCAGCTTCAACCTGGCGAACGCCCTCTTCGGCGGCACCGCGGCGTTCGTCGCCACGCTGCTCATCTCCTGGACGGGTAGCCCCCTCGCCCCCGCCTGGTATCTCGTCGTCGCCGCGCTGTTCTCGCTGTGGGCCGTCCTGCGGTCGAAGGAGACCTCGCGCGAGCCGCTGCGCGAGGAATGAGAAGCGTCCCACCCCGAACCACTCCACCCCGCCATCGGGGAGGAGAAGCCGAACCCATGAAAAGGAGTACCCATGTCCGCTGCCGAGCTCGAGCGCCTGAAGCTGATCCACAACGGTGAGAAGGAGCGGCTGACCTTCTCCGACGCGGAGATGGGACGCCGGCTGTCGTTGCTCCGCAAGGCGATGGCCGAGGCCGGCGTCGACGTCGTCCTGTTCACCTCGTACCACAACATCAAGTACTACTCCGACTTCCTGTACACCTCCTTCGGCCGCCCCTACGCGCTGATCGTCACCGGGGACGACCAGATCACCGTCTCCGCGAACATCGACGCCGGCATGCCGTGGCGGCGCACCTTCGGCGACAATGTCGTGTACACGGACTGGCACCGCGACAACTACATCCACGTCATCCAGGAGACGCTGAAGGGGCGGGGCGTCGCTCCGCGCTGGATCGGCGTCGAGCACGACAGCCTGCCCCTCGACACCCTGCGGAAGTTCGAGGCCGCCTTCCCCGGCGCCGGGTTCACCGACATCGCGCAGGCCGCCATGCGGCAGCGGATGGTCAAGTCGGACGAGGAGATCGCCCTCATCAAGGAGGGCGCACGCGTCGGCGACCTGGGCGGCGAGGCCATCCGCGCGGCCATTCGTGAAGGCGTCCCGGAGTACGAGGTCGCGCTGGCCGGCACCGACGCCATGGTCCGCGAGATCGCCCGTGCCTACCCGCACACGGAGATCCGTGACACCTGGGTGTGGTTCCAGTCGGGCATCAACACCGACGGCGCCCACAACTGGCCGACCACACGCAAGGTGGGACGCGGCGACATCCTCAGCCTCAACTGCTTCCCGATGATCTCCGGCTACTACACCGCCCTGGAGCGCACACTCTTCTACGGCGAGCCCGACGCCCGGTCCCTTCAGCTGTGGGAGATCAACGTCGAAGTGCACCGCCGTGGTCTGGAACTGATCAAGCCCGGCATCAGCTGCGCCGAGATCGCCCACACCCTCAACGAGATCTACATCGGTCACGGTCTGCTGCCCAACCGGACCTTCGGCTACGGCCACTCGTTCGGCGTGCTGTCCCACTACTACGGCCGGGAGGCCGGGCTCGAACTCCGCGAGGACATCGACACCGTGCTCGAACCGAACATGGTGGTGTCCATGGAACCGATGATCATGGTGCCCGAGGGTGAGCCGGGCGCCGGTGGTTATCGTGAGCACGACATCCTGGTGGTGACCGAGAACGGCGCCGAGAACATCACCAGGTTCCCCTTCGGCCCGGAGCACAACATCCTGGGCGTGTGACCGGGAACCCGACGCCACACGGTGCCGCTCCGGCCACTCGGGCCGGGGCGGCACCGTTCCGTCGCCGTCCATGCGGCACGATGGGAGCACCATGGCAGACAACCGGCCGGACAAGAACGGCGACGACACGGGCGTGGGCGAGAACCGAGGGATCTCCGTCCTGCAGAACGGCATCTCCGTACTGCTCAGCTTCAGCGCCGAGGAGCCCCAGCTGGGGGTCACCGACATCGCCGCCCGGGTCGGGCTGCACAAGAGCACCGTCTCGCGCATCCTCGCCACGCTGCAGCAGGCCGGCCTGGTGGAACGGGCCGCGGACTCCCGGCGTTTCCAACTGGGCCTGGGCGTCATCGCCATGGCCGGACCGCTGCTCGCGGACCTCGACGTACGCCGCGTCGCCCACCCGGTGCTGCGGGAGCTCAGCCGGCGCACCGAGGAGACCGCGGCGCTGATGCTGTGGAACGGCTCCGAGGCCGTGTGCGTCGAGCAGGTGCCCAGCCGCCACGAGGTCAAGCACACCACCCCGCTGGGCACCCGCTACAACACCGCGGCCAGCTCGTCGGTGCAGGTGTTCCTGGCCCAGCTGCCCGCCTGCACCGCGCGTGCCCTGCTGACCAACCGCACGCTGGTCTTCCCCGGGCTCGACGACGCGGCGCTCGAGGCGTACCTGACCCGGCTCGACGAGACCCACGAGCGGGGCTACGCCACCAACTACGGTGAGACCTCGTTGCAGGAGGTCGGCGTGGCGGCACCGGTCTTCGACCACCGTGGCGAGGTGGCCGCGGCGGTGCTCGCCTCGGCTCCCCGCTTCCGTGTCTCCCCCGAGCAACTGCCGGTACTCGGCGAGGCGGTTCGCGCCGCCGCCGGCCAGGTGACCCGGCGCCTCGGCGGCCACGGCCCGGGAACCCTCGGGGACGGTCCCGCCTGAAGCGGCCGCACGCGCCGGGCTCCCGCGGTTGTGCGGGAGCCCGGCGCGTCCGTGTGACGATGTCCGGCCCGCGCTACTCCCGGCTCGTCGCGAGTGCGCCGGGTGCCTCGATCCGGTCGATGCGCCGGACCTCCTCGACGGCCCCGGCGGTGTGGGCCGCGATCTCCCCCAGCGTGGTGACCCACATGCCGTCGAGGGCGCGCACATCCTCGATCAGCCGCTCCAGCGCCGCCGCCCGGGAGGGGCGACCGGAGATGAAGGGGTGGTTGGTCAGGACGAAGCAGCCGCTCTCGGCGTGGTGCGCCCGCGCCTCGAGCAGCCACATCTCGTGCACCTTGCGCGGGCTCTCGATCACCCCGCTGCCGGTCCAGCCGGGGTAGAAGGCGTACTGCTCCCAGTCGTCGAGGCCCCAGTCGACGGGGATCTCGACCAGGTCGCCCGCCGTGCCGGTGCCGTGCAGCCGGTACGGGGTGTCGCCGTCGAGCAGGCTGGAGTCGTACCGGAAGCCGCGTTCGATGAGCAGGTCCGGCGTGTGCCAGTTCATCTCCCACCACGGGGCGCGGTAGCCGGCCGGGCGGATGCCGAGCCGGTCCAGCGCTTCCAGGCCACGGTCGAGGTACTCGGCCTCCCGCGCCGCGTCGATCCCCTGCATCGGCTCGTGGAGATAGCCGTGGTGCGCCACCTCGTGACCTTCGTCGACGATGCTCCGCACCATGTCGGGATAGGTGTCGGCGGTGAACCCCGGGACGAAGAACGTGGCCTTCACGTCCTGCCGCCGCAGCACCCGCAGCAGCCTGGGCACGCCGGTCCGCGGACCGTAGGCCTGATGGGTCATCAGCGACATCCGCGACGAGGCCGAGGGGTCGTGGGCGAGGACGCACGACTCGGCGTCGACGTCGAAGGTGAACGCGGCGGCGGCACGGACGCCGTCAGGCCAGGGGAAGTTCATCGTCGGTCCTTTCCGCTACGGAGGGGAGGGCGGAGGTACGGGCCGGGCGGGCGGCACGCGGTCCGAGCACCGCGTAGACCGCCGCGCTGGTGAGCCCGCCGGCCAGCCACGAGAGGTCCACACCGCCGAGGGCGACGGCGATCGGGCCCTGGAAGAACGGGATCATCCCGTACATGAACAGCCAGGTGGCGAAGACGCCGGTGAAGAAGGCCGTGTATCCGGCCCAGTTGACGTCGGGCAGCCGCCGGGTGCGCACGGGGTCGAAGAGCCGGTCGACCTGGATGGAGCCGCGCTCGACGCGGTAGTAGTGGACGAGCATGATGCCGCCCCAGGTGGAGACCCACGCCACGAGGCCGACCAGCCAGGTGTCGAGGACGGAGGCGAAGTCCTCCTGGTAGATGAAGAAGACCACGGCGGCCATGGACAGCACACCCACCACACTGCTCAGCGTGCGCCTCGGCACCCGGACGTCGAGGGCCTGGGTGGCGACGGTGAAGGTGTAGATGTTCAGGATGTTGGTCGCGACCGGACCGTGCAGGACGAGCAGGAGTACGGGGATGGCGAGCGCCCCGAAGTTGTCGACGATGAGGCGGCCCGGGTCGACGGAGCCGTTCTTGGTGGCGAGGGTGGCGCCGAGGACACCCAGCCACACCACGGGGATGAACTGGCCCAGGGTGCTGGCGAGGTAGAGCCTGCGCCGGGGCATGTCCCTGCTGACGAAGCGTGAGTAGTCCGCGGCGTAGGTGAACCAGGTGATGCCCCAGCCGATGCCGATGGCGGTCATCACACCGGTCATCGCGGCCAGCCGCGCGCTGCCGGTGAGCACCTGTCCGGGCGGGCCCGCGTACGACCAGTCGATGTGGAGGAAGAACCAGGCCACCACCGACATCACCACCAGGACCACGATGGTGGGCGGTACCGTCCAGCGTTCGAAGGCGGAGATCGCGCGGTAGCCGATCCAGGAGATGCACACCTGGATCACCATGATCACGGCCGCGACCGCGATCTTCCACGCGTGGTTGGCGCCGTGCGGATCGACCAGGCCGAGCTTGCCCAGCAGGGCCATGACCAGGTCCAGGACGATCCAGGTGTTGACGGAGCTCCAGCCGATCGCCAGGCAAGCCTGGATGGCGGCCGGCAGATAGTTGCCGCGACGCCCGAAGGCGGCGCGCCCCAGGACCATGCCGGTCACACCGGTGCGCTGGCCCATGAGAACGAAGACGCCGAAGAAGGCCATGCCGATGAGGTTGCCGACGACCAGCACGACGAGCGTGTCGGACAGCCCCAGGCCGAGTTTGACGCCAAGCGCCCCCAGTACCCAGTTGATGGGGGCGATGTTGGCGCCGCACCAGATCCAGAACTGGCCGGACACACTGTTGGACCGGGCGGATTCCGGGACGGGCTGCAGCGCGGCCTCGACCTCCGGGACGGTGGAAGGTGGCGGGGAAGAGGGTGCGGAGGAAGCTGACATGGGTGGACCCCCAGGGTGAGACGGCCTTTCGCGCACGGAGACGGGCCGCTTGACCGGCAATCCTGGTGGCCACGGTCACACAGAACAAGAAACGAACTGTCATACAGTTGTCCTTCTGTGCTACACAAATCGTCATGCTGATGTCGCTGGAACGGGTCCTCGCCCATCCGAGCCTCGCCCCGGCCGAGCCGCGGGTCCTGACCGGTTCGCGAGGGCTGGAGCGGCGGACCGTGCGATGGCTCCACTCCAGCGAAGTCCTCGAGGTGGCACCGCTGTTGCGCGGCGGCGAGCTGCTGCTGACCGGCGGCACCATGCTGGCCCGCGCGGACGAGGACGAGCAGCGCGCGTACGTCCGCAGCCTGGCCGCGCGGGCAGTCGCGGGCGTCGCGATCGAAACCGGCGGCGAACTCCTGGAGGTTCCGGCACCTCTGGTCGAGGAAGCGGCCGCGGCGGACTTCCCGGTCGTCGAGCTGCGGCGGGTCGTCCCGTTCGTCGAGGTCGCCGAGGTGATCAACGGCGCCCTGGTCAACGCGTCCGTGACGCGGCTGCGCTCGGTGGGCGTGCTCTCCCACGAGCAGTCCGAGGCGCTCGCCGAGGGCGGCGGCGTCCAGGAGGTGCTGGACGCGCTCGTACGGCATACGTCGACCGCGGCCGCCGTCTTCGACGCCACCGACCGGCTCATCGCCGTCAGCAGGCCGGCGGAGAACCCCGGGGGCGGCCCCGCCGGTGAGGCGCCCACTCCGTTCGACGGCATGGGAACGGGTCTGACGATCCGCGGGGTCCCCGCCGCGACCCTCGTGCTCTATCCGGACGCCGACGCGGATGTCGAGACGCTGGAACTGGCGCAGGACCGGACGATCGAGGCCCTGAAGCTGGCGCTGCTGCGCTTCAGGCCGCCGGGCCCGCGCGAGTTCGCCTCCAGTGAACTCGTCCGGCTGGCCGCGGCCGACGGCACCCACCCGCAGCGGATCCGCCGGCTCGGCATGTCGATCGGTCTCGGCGCCGAGGCGCCGGTCATCGGGGTGGCCGCGCGCGCCACCGGGCCGTCGGACGAACTCCGCCGCCTGGACGACCTGTTGTCCCGCTACGGCCGGACCGCGGTCGACGTGCCTTCCCCGCTCGCCGTGCACACGCTCGTGTTACTGCGTGACCGCGACGGGGCCGCCAACCTCCGGACCCGGCTCGTCGCCGACCTCACCGAGTGGCGCACGTCCGACCGGACGGCGATCGCGGTCGGCCCGGTGATGCCGTCCTTGGAGGACGCCGCCGTCTCACTGGGCGCGGCGCTGGAGTGTCTGCGGCGCCCCACGCGCGCCTTCAGGGCCGGTGTGGTCGACGCCGCCGAGCTGAGTGCCGAGCGGCTGCTGCTCGACAACGAACTGCGTGTCCCGGCGGAAAGACTCGTACGGGAGCAGCTCGGACTCCTGCTCACCCTGCGGGACGAGGAGCGCGATCTCCTGCTCACCACCCTGGAGACGTATTTCGAGACCGGCTTCAACAAGACCCGCACGGCGAGCAGACTGCACCTGCAGCGCCAGTCGCTCTACGCGCGGCTGCAGCGCGCCTTCGACCTCCTGGGCGGCGACCCGGTGGGAACACCGCGGGCACTCGCCGTGCACCTGGCGTTGCGCGCCCACCGCCGGCTTCTCTGACCGCGGCCTTGCTCCGGGTGGTGCGCGTGGCGGCGTCAGGCGGACCTCAGGGCGCCCGCGTCGTACGCCACCCGTCCGCCGACGACCGTGGCCCCTACCGTCAGGGCGGCGATGCGGTCCGGGGCCACGCCGAGGAGGTCGTCGCTGAGGACCGCGAAGTCGGCGAGCATGCCGCGGGCCAGGGTGCCCTTGATGTGCTCCTCGTGGACGGCGTGGGCCGAGCCGACCGTGTACGCGTGCAGCGCCTGCCGGGCCGTGACCGCCTCGTGCGGGCCGATCGGGACGCCCGAGGCCGTGCGGCGGTTGACCATGTCGGCGATGCCGAGGAGCGGGTCGGAGGCGACCACGGGGGCGTCCGACGAGCCGGGAAGCACCACACCCGCGTCGAGGAACGACCGCATGCGGTACGCCAGTTGGCTGCGGGCCGGACCGAGCGCGGTGAGGAGCCCGTCGCCGATCTCGGACAGGAACCGGCCCTGCGGTACCGGGATCAGGCCGAGCCGGGCGATGCGGGCGACCTGCGCGTCGCTGGTCACGGCCGCGTGCTCGACGCGGTGGCGGACATCGGCGCGCGGATGCAGCCGCTGCGCCTCCTCGTACGCGTCGAGCACGACGTCGAGGGCGGCGTCCCCGATGGCGTGCGTGGCGATCTGCCAGCCGCAGCGGTGCGCCTCGGTGATGTAGCGGCGGATCTGCCCGGGCTCGTGCTGGAGCAGTCCGCTGTTGCCGGGCGCGTCGTGGTAGTCGCAGCACATCGCCGCCGACCGGCCGATCAGCGAGCCGTCCGACATCATCTTGGTCGGCCCGATCCGCAGCCACTCGTCGCCGAGCCCGGTGCGCAGGCCGAGGTCGAGTCCGTACCAGCCGGCGCCCGGTTCGAAGGCGCCGCAGTCGTGCAGCGTGGTGATGTACGGCATGACCGTCATCCGCACGCCGAGCAGGCCCCGTTCGCGTACGCGGAGGTAGGCGTCCAGGTCGGCGGGCCCGTTGCCGATGCCGTCGACGGCGCCGATGCCCGGCTCCGTGACGCTGGTCAGGCCCACTTCGAGGGCGGCCCGCGCGCCGGCGGCGATGTGGGCGGTCCACTCCTTCGCCGGCTCCGGGCGCAGCACCCGCTCGACCAGGCGCGTCGCGGTCTCCTGGAGCAGCCCCTCGGCCCGTCCTTCCGCGTCGCGTACGACATGACCACCGGGCACGTCGGGCACGTCGGCCAGGTCGGTGTGCCCGGCCAGCGCGAACGCCGCCGTATTGGCGACGGCCATGTGGTGGGAGGTGTGCACCAGCCAGACCGGACGGCCTCCGGCCGCTTTGTCGAGGGCCTCGGCGGTCGGGTGGGCGCCGATCTTGTTCTGGTCGTAGCCCGCGCCGAGCACCCAGGAGCCCTCGGGCAGTTCCGCGGCCCGCTTCGCGACCGCGGCGTACAGCGCGTCCAGGCTGGGCACGGCCACGTACGAGAGGTCCAGCTCGCGCAGCCTGCGCGAAGGGCCGGAGGTCACTCATGGAGCTGCGCGTGCTGCGCTACTTCCTCGCCGTCGCCGAGTCCGACTCGGTCACCGCCGCGGCTCGCAAGGTGCATGTCGCCCAGCCGTCCCTCTCGCGTCAACTGAGCGCGCTGGAGAAGGACTTGGGCGTGTCGCTGTTCACGCGCCGCCCCGGCTCCCTGACGTTGAACGCCGCGGGCCGCCGCTTTCGGCCCATCGCCCAGGACCTGGTGCGCCGTGCCGAGCAGGCCGCCGAGACGATGGCGGCCGCCGGGCAGGGCGAGGCCGCGGCCTTCACCGTGGCGCACCACGATCACTCTCGACGAACTGGTCACCGAACCGCTCATCCTGATGACCCGCTCCAACGTGGCCCGCCTCGTCGTGGACGAGGCCATCAGCCGTGCGGGCCTCACACCCGCCGGGGTGTCGGAGACCGGCTCCTCGGCCTTCGCGCAGGCGCTCGCCGCGGCCGGCCGGGGGGCCTGCCTGGTCACGGACGACGCCCGCTTCGGGCTCGCGGAACTGATCGTGCGGACCGCCGACGGGCCACTGACGGTCCCGCTGTACGCGGGGTGGGACGCCTCGCACTACGCCAGGACCGCGATCCACGCCCTGGTGGACGGCCTGCGGGACCACTGCGACGAACGCGGGCGGCGGTTCCCGGGGCTGTGATCGCGGTCAGCCGGTCAGCCGGTCAGCCGGTCGGCCGGTCGGCCGGTCAGCCCGCCGGTACCTCGGCCGTCGGGGCGTTCGCGCGGGCGGCGTGCAGGCGGGCGTACGCGCCCCGCGCCGCGAGGAGTTGGTCGTGGGTGCCCTGTTCGACTATGCGGCCGGAGTCCATGACGACGATGACGTCGGCGTCGCGGACGGTGGACAGGCGGTGGGCGATCACGAAGCTCGTCCGGCCCGCCCGCAGGGAGTTCATGGCCCGCTGGATCAGCAGCTCGGTGCGGGTGTCCACGGAGCTGGTCGCCTCGTCCAGGACGAGCACGGCGGGCCGGGCGAGGAACGCCCTCGCGATCGTGATCAGCTGCTTCTCCCCGGCGCTGACGCCCCCAAACTCGTCGTCCAGGACCGTGTCGTACCCCTGCGACAGGGTGCGGATGAAGCGGTCGGCGCAGGTCGCGCGGGCCGCCTCCACGACGTCCGCGCGGGTCGCGCCGGGGGATCCGTAGGCGATGTTCTCGGCGACGGTGCCCTTGAACAGCCAGGTGTCCTGGAGGACGAGGCCGAAGCGGGAACGCAGGTCGTCGCGATTCATCGCGGCGGTGTCGGTGCCGTCCAGGAGGATGCGGCCCGAGTCGATCTCGTAGAAGCGCATCAGCAGGTTGGCGACCGTGGTCTTGCCGGCGCCGCTCGGGCCGACGATCGCGACGGTGCTGCCGGGTTCCACGGACAGGGACAGCCCCTCGATGAGCGGCACGTCGGGGGAGTAGCGGAACGACACGTCCTGGAACTCCACCCGGCCCTCGGCGCGCCTCGGACTGAGCGGGCCGCGCGGCTCGGGTTCCTGCTCCGGAGCGTCGAGCAGCGTGAACACCCGCTGCGCCGAGGCCACCCCGGACTGGAGCCGGCCCGCGACCGAGGCGATCTCCACGATCGGCTGGCTGAACTGCCGCGCGTACAGGATGAACGCCTGCACATCGCCCAGGGTCAGCGAGCCGTTCACGACCTTCCAGGCACCGACGACGGCGACCGCGACATAGCCGAGGTTGGCGACGAACATCATCACGGGCTCGATCGCGCCGGACGCGAACTGCGCTCCGGCACCGGCCCGGTACACCGCCTCGTTGCGCTCGTCGAAGCGCCGCTCGGCCTCCGCCCGCCGGTCGAAGGCCTTCACCAGCGCGTGCCCGGCGCACATCTCCTCGACATGCGCGGTCAGACTGCCGCTGGCGGACCACTGGGCGGCGTACCGCGGCTGGGCCCGCTTGGCGATCCAGGCGGCGAGCAGCCCCGACACCGGGACGCTCAGCAGCATCACCACGGCCAGCGAAGGGGAGATGACCAGCATCAGGGTCAACATGACGACCAGCGAGAACACCGAGCCGATCAGATCGGTCAGGGTCTGCTGCAGCGTCTGCTGGAGGTTGTCGATGTCGTCCGTGCTGCGACTGAGCGTCTCGCCGGCCGGCTGCCGGTCGAAGTGGCGCAGCGGCAGCCGCGCCAGTTTCTCCTGCGCCCGGTGCCGCAGGTCGTGGATGAGCAGGCGGACCGCCGAGGCCACCAGCCAGTTCTGCAGCAGCATGAACACCGATGCCGCCACGTACAGGACCAGCAGGATCGTCAGCAGCCTGCCGAGCGCCCAGAAGTCGACGCCCGGGGCCGGTCCGCCCTTCCCGAGGACCCCGTCGGCGATCAGGTCCGTGACGCGGCCCAGCAGCAGCGGGCCGAAGGCGTTGAGAAGGATGCCGACGACACCCGCCGTCAGGGCGAGGCCCACGGACCGGCGGTGCGGGCGCAGCAGACCGACGAGCCGGCGAACCGGCCGGTCCGATTCGTGCTCCTCAGGGACGTCCGGCGCCATGAGCGGCTTCCTCTCGGGTGCGCTGCGAGAGCGCGATCTCGCGGTAGGTGGGACTGTCACGCAGCAGCGCGTCATGGGTGCCGGCGGCCGCGATGCCACCCTGGTCCAGGACGACGATCCGGTCGGCGCCGCGTACGGAGGCCACCCGCTGCGCCACGGTGATCACGGTGGCGCCCGCCGTCCAGGGCACGAGGGCCTCCCGCAGGGCCGCCTCCGTGCTCTGGTCGAGCGCCGAGAAGGAGTCGTCGAAGAGGTAGACGGCGGGGCGGCGCAGCAGCGCCCGCGCGATCGCCAGCCGCTGGCGCTGGCCGCCGGAGACGGTGGTGCCGCCCTGGGAGATCTCCGCGTCGAGGCCGCCGAGCCGGGTCACGAAGCCGTCCGCCTGGGCGACCCGCAGCACCTCCCACAGCTCCTCGTCCGTGGCGTCCGGCCGGCCGAAGCGCAGATTGGTCGCGACGGTCCCGGCGAACAGGTACGGCCGCTGCGGTACGTAGCCCACGGCGCCGGCCAGCACCGACGGGTCCAGTTCCCGCACATCCGTGCCGCCGATCCGTACCTCGCCCGCGGTCGCGTCGACCAGCCGCAGGATCAGGTTCAGCAGCGTGGTCTTGCCGGAGCCGGTGCTGCCGAGGATCGCGACCCGCTCACCGGGCCGCAGCGTCAGTGACAGGTCCCGCAGTACGGCGTTCTCGGCGCCCGGGTAGCGGAACTCGGCACCCAGCAGCTCGACCTGCCCGGCGGGGCCCGTCATGGGCCGCGGCGCGGCGGGCGGGACGACGTCGGTCTCCGCTTCGAGGACCTCCGTGATCCGCTCCGCGGACACCCGGGCCCGCGGCACGTTCAGGAACACGAAGGCGAGCATCACCACGGACATGAGGATGAGCGACAGATAGCTGAGGAAGGCGCTGAGCGAGCCGATCAGCATGCTGCCCGAGTCGATCCGCCGGGCCCCCACCCACAGCAGCGCCAGGGTGAAGAGGTTCATCAGCAGCAGGACCGTCGGCAGCATCACCGCGATGAGCCGGCCCACTCCCAGGTTCAGGCCGAGGAGTTCGTCGTTGGTGCGGGTGAAGCGCCCGCTCTCGTAGGAGTCGCGGGCGAAGGAACGCACCACGCGCACGCCGGTGATCCGCTCCCGCAGCAGCCGTCCCAGCCGGTCCAGCGTCACCTGCAGCCGGGCGTACAGCGCGGCCATGCGGGCCAGCAGGAAACCGAAGCCGGCGCCCACCACCAGCACCATCAGGACGAGGACCAGGGCCATCGGCACGTCCTGGCGCAGTGCGAGCATCACACTGCCCAGGCACATCAGGGGAGCCGCGACGAAGATGCCGAGCCCGGACTGGGCGAGGTTCTGCACCTGCTGCACGTCGTTCACCGAGCGGGTCAGCAGGGAGGGGGTGCCGAAACGGCCGATCTCGCGGGCGGAGAAGTCCAGCACGCGGCGGAAGACGGCGGACCGCAGGTCCCGCCCCAGGGCGGTGGAGGTACGCGCGCCCAGGGCCGCGGCACCCAGCGCCGCGGCGATCTGGACCAGCGCCACCACCGCCATCGTCGCGCCGATGACGCCGATGCGGTCGCTGTCCTCGCGGACGACTCCCTCATCGATGAGCGCGGCGCCCAGCGTCGGCAGCAGCAGCGTGCCGAGGATCTGCACCAGGTGCAGGGCGACCAGAGCGGCAACGGATCTCGCGTAGGGGCGCAGTCGTGTGCCCATGAGTTTCAACAGCACGGAATGACACCCCGGTCGACGGTGGGCAGGAGCCGCCCATTGGAGCGGAGTCGGCCGGCACACCGACCGGGTCATTCGACCCCATGCCGCACCCGGATTTCCCTAGTGTTCGCTCCGGCCGCATCGGCACTCGCCGGGAATTCCCTAGTAACTCCGAGAAGCGTTGACATTGACTTCCGCCGCTTGGGAACGTGCCGGTGTCTATCGTCCGGACAGCTTTCTCCCGCCGAGGTCGTCGACCGAGCGCAGCGTTTGGACGGTCTCTTCGCGGTCGAGATGGGGATGACATGCCCAAGCGCGCACTGATCACTGGAATTACCGGCCAGGACGGGTCCTATCTGGCGGAGCACCTGCTGTCGCAGGGGTACCAGGTATGGGGCCTTATCCGTGGCCAGGCCAACCCGCGCAAGTCGCGGGTGAGCCGGCTCGTATCCGAACTGTCCTTCGTGGACGGCGACCTCATGGACCAGGGCAGCCTGGTCTCCGCGGTCGACAAGGTGCAGCCGGACGAGGTCTACAACCTCGGCGCGATCTCGTTCGTGCCGATGTCCTGGCAGCAGGCCGAGCTGGTCACCGAGGTGAACGGCATGGGCGTGCTGCGGGTTCTCGAGGCCATCCGCATGGTGAGCGGACTGAGCATGTCCCGCACCGCGGGCCCCGAGGGCCAGATCCGCTTCTACCAGGCGTCCTCCTCGGAGATGTTCGGCAAGGTCGCCGAGACGCCGCAGCGGGAGACCACGCTCTTCCACCCGCGCAGCCCCTACGGCGCGGCCAAGGCGTACGGCCACTTCATCACCCGCAACTACCGCGAGTCGTTCGGCATGTACGCGGTCTCCGGAATGCTGTTCAACCACGAATCCCCCCGCCGCGGCCAGGAGTTCGTGACCCGCAAGATCTCCCTCGCGGTCGCCCGCATCAAGCTGGGACTCCAGGACAAGCTGGCCCTCGGCAACATGGACGCGGTCCGCGACTGGGGTTACGCCGGCGACTACGTCCGCGCCATGCACCTGATGCTCCAGCAGGACGCCGGTGACGACTACGTGATCGGCACCGGGGAGATGCACACGGTGCGCGACGCGGTCCGCTACGCCTTCGAGCACGTGGGCCTCGACTGGGAGGACTACGTCGTCATCGACCCCGACCTCGTACGTCCCGCCGAGGTCGAGGTGCTGTGCGCCGACAGCGCCAAGGCGCAGGTCCAGCTGGGCTGGAAGCCGAGTGTCGATTTCCCCGAACTCATGCGAATGATGGTCGACGCCGACCTCGCGATGGTTTCGCGGCAGAACGAACTCGACGAGCTTCTGCTGACGCACAGCTGGTAACGGGCGAAAGCCACTCCAACTACTAGGGATTTCCTGCCGGACTTCCCGACAGACTCGCCTCATGGCTTCTCCCGCCGGGGAGAGCCATGAGGCGAGTCGGTCTTCTGCGGCACGATGCAGGAATTTCGGCGATGCGTGTACGGCCGTCGGCCGTCGGGATGGGTTGAGGATGGACAACGAACAGAAGCTCCGGGATTACCTCAAGCTTGCGACCGCCGATCTCCGACGCACGCGGCGGCGCGTGAGCGAGCTGGAGTCGGCGGCCCAGGAACCGATCGCCATCGTCGGCATGACATGCCGCTACCCCGGCGGTGTCAGCAGCCCCGAGGACCTGTGGCGGATGGTCGAGGCCGGCGAGAACGGCGTCACCCCGTTCCCCGCCGACCGCGGCTGGGACATGGAGGCGCTCGCCTCCTCGCCGACCTCCCGGGGCGGATTCCTCCACGACGCGACGGACTTCGACGCGGACTTCTTCGGCATCTCGCCGCGCGAGGCGGTCGCCATGGACCCGCAGCAGCGGGTCGTCCTCGAATCCGCCTGGGAGGCGTTCGAACGCGCCGGCATCGACCCCACCTCCGTCAAGGGCAGCCGCACCGGCGTCTTCATCGGCGCCATGGCCCAGGACTACCGGGTCGGCCCCGCCGACGGCGCCGAGGGCTTCCAGCTCACCGGCAACACCGGCAGCGTGCTGTCCGGCCGCATCTCGTACACCTTCGGCACGGTGGGTCCCGCCGTCACCGTCGACACCGCCTGCTCCTCCTCCCTGGTCGCCGTCCACCTCGCCACCCAGGCGCTGCGCGCGGGCGAGTGCACCCTCGCCCTCGCGGGCGGCGTCACCGTCATGTCGGGCCCCGGCACCTTCATCGAGATGGGCCGCCAGGGCGGACTGTCCGTGGACGGCCGCTGCCGCTCCTTCGGTGACACCGCCGACGGCACCGGCTGGGCCGAGGGCGTCGGCATCCTCGTCCTGGAGCGCCTCTCCGACGCCATCCGCAACGGCCGTGACATCCTCGCCGTCGTCCGCGGCACCGCCGTCAACCAGGACGGCGCCTCCAACGGCCTCACCGCCCCCAACGGCCCCTCCCAGCAGGCGGTCATCGAGCAGGCCCTCGTCAACGCCCGCCTCTCCGCGAGCGACATCGACGCCGTCGAGGCGCACGGCACCGGCACCACCCTCGGCGACCCCGTCGAGGCGCAGGCGCTGCTCGCCACCTACGGCCGGCACCACGACGAGGACAAGCCGCTGCTGCTCGGCTCGGTGAAGTCCAACATCAGCCACACCCAGGCCGCCGCCGGTGTCGCCGGTGTCATCAAGATGGTCATGGCGATGCGGCACGGCGTGCTGCCCCGCACCCTCCTCGCCGAGGAGCCCACCCGTCACGTCGACTGGTCCCAGGGCGCCGTCCGCGTCCTCACCGAGAACACGGACTGGCCCGCCACCGGCGCCCCCCGCCGCGCGGCCGTCTCCTCCTTCGGCATCAGCGGCACCAACGCCCACACCATCGTCGAGCAGGCCCCCGAGCCGGAGCCCGCCGACACCGAGGACGACACCCCGGGCACCCCGGCCGCCGTCACCGGCGTGGTGCCCGCGCTGCTGTCCGGACGCAGCCCCGAGGTGCTGCGCGCCCAGGCCGCCGCACTGCTCACCACCCTCGGCACCGGCACCCCGCCCGCGCTCCTCGACACCGCCTACTCGCTCGCCACCACCCGCACCGCCTTCGAGCACCGGGCCGTCCTGCTCGCCGCGAGCCTGCCCGAGCTGACCGAGCGGCTGACCGCGATCGCCGGCGGAACCGACCCGGCCGCCCTGGCCGGCGCCGTCACCGGCACCGCCCGCACCGAGACCCGCCTCGCCGTCCTGTTCACCGGACAGGGCGCCCAGCGCCTCGGCGCCGGCCGCGAACTCGCCGCCCGTTTCCCGGTGTTCGCCACCGCCCTGGACGCCGCCCTCGACGCCTTCACGCCCCACCTGGACGTGCCGCTGCGCGAGGTGCTGTGGGGCGAGGACGCCGCCCGCCTCGACCGCACCGAGTACGCGCAGCCCGCGCTGTTCGCCGTCGAGGTCGCCCTCTACCGCCTGCTGGAGTCCTTCGAGGTCAAGCCGGACCACCTGGCCGGCCACTCCGTCGGCGAGATCGCCGCCGCGCACGTCGCCGGCGTGCTCTCCCTCGACGACGCGGCCACCCTGGTCGCCGCCCGCGGCCGCCTCATGCAGGCACTGCCCGAGGGCGGCGCGATGGTCGCCGTGCAGGCGAGCGAGGACGAGGTCGCCCCGCTGCTCGCCGGCCACGAGGACCTGGTGTCCCTCGCCGCCGTCAACGGCCCCTCCGCCGTCGTTCTCTCCGGCGACGAGGCCACCGTCACCGAACTGGCGGCCCGCCTGGCGGCCGACGGACGCAGGACGAGCAGACTGCGTGTCTCGCACGCCTTCCACTCGCCGCTCATGGCACCGATGCTCGACGAGTTCCGGGGCGTCGTCGAAGGCCTCACGCTGCACAGCCCGCTGCTGCCCGTCGTGTCCAACGTGACCGGCGAGCCGGCCACCGTCGCCCAGCTCACCTCGCCCGACTACTGGGTCGACCACGTCCGCCACGCCGTCCGCTTCGCCGACGGCGTCGACTGGCTCGCCCGGCACGACGTCACCGCCTTCCTCGAACTCGGCCCGGACAGCGTCCTGTCCGCCATGGCGCAGAACTGCCTGGACGCCGCCGGCTCCGACGCCCTCACCGTGCCCGCGCTGCGCGAGGGACGCCCCGAGGACCACACCTTCACCGCCGCGCTCGCCGCGCTGCACACCCACGGCACCACGCTGCGCTGGGACGCCTGCTTCACCGGCACCGGCGCCCGCCGCACCGACCTGCCCACGTACACCTTCCAGCGCCGCCGCTACTGGCCGCGCGCCGTCCAGGGCAGCGCAGCCGACCTGCGCTCCGTCGGACTCGGCGCCGCCCACCACCCGCTGCTGTCCGCCGCGGTCTCCCTCGCCGACTCCGAGGGCGCCCTGCTGACCGGCCGGATCTCCCTGCTCAGCCACCCGTGGCTCGCCGACCACACCGTCCGCGGCACCACCCTGCTGCCCGGCACCGCCTTCCTGGAGCTGGCGCTCCGTGCCGGCGACGAGGTCGGCTGCGACCGCGTCGACGAACTGACCCTGGCCGCGCCCCTCGTCCTGCCCGAGCAGGGCGGCGTCCAGGTGCAGCTGTGGATCGGCAACCCGGACGAGTCCGGCCGCCGCGGCCTCACCGTCTACGGCCGCCCCGACGCCGACGAGGACGCCCCCTGGACGTCCCACGCCACCGGTGTGCTCTCCCCCTCCCGCGCCGCCACCGACTTCGACGCCACCGTCTGGCCCCCGGCCGGTGCCGAGGCCCTGCCCGTGGACGGCCTCTACGACCGGCTCGCCGACGGCGGATTCGGCTACGGCCCGCTCTTCCAGGGCCTGCGCGCCGCCTGGCGCCGCGGCGACGAGGTGTTCGCCGAGGTCGTCCTGCCCGAGTCCGGCCACACCGACGCCGAGTCCTTCGGCCTGCACCCCGCGCTCCTCGACTCCGCCCTGCACGCGGCGTCGTTCGTCGACCTCGACGAGCGCGCCGCCGGCGGACTGCCCTTCTCCTGGGAGGGCGTCAGCCTGCACGCGAGCGGCGCCACCACCCTGCGGGTGCGCCTGGCCCCGGCGGCCGGTGACGCCGTCGCGATCGCCGTCGCCGACGACGCCGGACAGCTCGTCCTGTCCGCCGCCTCGCTGATCCTGCGCGCCGTCGCGGCCCGCGAGATCGACGCCGCCGCCGCGCTCGTCCGCGACGCCCTGTTCCGCCTCGACTGGGTGACCGTCACGGCCGCCGGGGCTTTTGGCACCGCCGCCCTCGTCGGCGAGGACGCCTTCGGCCTGCGCGCCCTGCCCCAGTTCGGCGACCTCGCCGTCCACCCGGACCTCGCGGCCCTCGCCGCCGCCGACGGAGCCGTCCCGGACACCGTCCTGCTGCCGCTCACCGGCACCGGCCCGGACGCCGCCCCGGTCACGGCCGCGCACCGCGCCGCCACCGACGCCCTCGCCGCCGTACGGACCTGGCTCGACCAGGACGAGCGGTTCGCCACGTCCCGGCTCGTCCTGGTCACCCGGGGCGCGACCACCGGCCACGACCCGGCCGCCGCCGCGGCCTGGGGCCTGGTGCGCTCCGCCCAGTCCGAGAACCCCGGCCGCTTCCTCCTCGTCGACCTCGACGCCGAGCAGGACACGCCCGCCCTTCCGGCCGCCGCCCTGGTGGGCGATGAGCCGCAGCTCGCGGTGCGCGGTGACGAACTGCGTGCGGCCCGTCTGGTCCGCCGTCCCGCCCCTTCCACCGAGGTGGTCTCCGCGTTCGGTGGGGAGGGTGCGGTGCTGGT
>NZ_JBIUVQ010000006.1:322045-344772 GCF_044743035.1 Streptomyces sp. NPDC087787 | reverse complement strand
ACGCCCGGTTACATTCCGAACCCGGAAGCTAAGCCTCACAGCGCCGATGGTACTGCAGGGGGGACCCTGTGGGAGAGTAGGACGCCGCCGAACAAATTGTGAGAAAACCCCCGTGCCGTTGCACGGGGGTTTTCTGCGTTCATGGCCGGCCGACCGGCACTTGGGGAGAGAGTCCCGCTCCCCGTGCCTCGTCCCGGCCTTCGTTCTCTTAAAGCTTTCCCGCCGCCTTCAACGCCAGATACGCGTCTGCCAGCGTCGGCGCCAGATCGTCCGGCGTGGCGTCGACGACGGTGACACCGTGGCGGCGGAGTTGCTCCGCGGTGCGGTGGCGTTCTGTCTGCGCCTGGGCCGCGGCGGCGGCTTCGTAGACCGCGTCCACGTTTCCACGGGCCCCGGCCATTCGTGCCACCAGCGGATCCGCCACCGAGGCCACCAGGACCGCATGGCGCTTGGTGAGTTGAGGGAGCACGGGAAGCAGGCCCTCCTCGACAGGGGCCGCGTCCAGGCTCGTCAGGAGCACGATCAGCGAACGGCGCGGAGCCGTACGCAGGGCAGCGGCCGTAAGTCCGCGGGCGTCCGTCTCGACGAGTTCGGGTTCCAGTGCCGCCATGGCGTCGACCAGTGACGGCAGGACATCTCCCGCGGAGCGGCCCTGGACCAGGGCACGGACCCGGCGGTCGTAGGCCAGCAGGTCGACGCGGTCGCCGGCGCGGGAGGCGAGGGCCGCGAGGAGCAGGGCGGCGTCCATGGAGGCGTCCAGGCGTGGTGCGTCGCCCACCCGGCCCGCCGAGGTGCGGCCGGTGTCCAGGACGAGCAGGATGTGCCGGTCGCGTTCAGGGCGCCAGGTACGGACGGCGACCGCGGACTGGCGGGCCGTGGCGCGCCAGTCGATGGAGCGGGTGTCGTCGCCGGGGACGTACTCGCGCAGGCTGTCGAACTCCGTTCCCTCTCCGCGCACGAGCACACTGGTGCGACCGTCGAGTTCTCGCAGCCGCGTGAGCTTCGACGGCAGGTGCTTCCGGCTGGTGAACGGGGGCAGCACCCGTACCGTCCAGGGGACCCTGTGGGTGCCCTGGCGGGCGAAGAGCCCGAGCGGACCGTAGGACCGGATGGTCACGCGGTCCGCCCGGCGGTCGCCGCGGCGGGTGGGGCGCAGGCGGGTGGTGACGCGGCGGCGTTCTCCCGGTGGCACGGTCAGCCGGTGCCTGGAGGCCGCCGTCTCGGTGCCCGGCTGCCAGCTGCTGGGGGGCCAGGCGTCACGGAGCCGGGCGCGCAGCGGGCGGCGCGAGGGGTTCGTGACCGTGAGAGTGACGTCGGCGCTGTCGCCCAGGCGCACGGAGGTGTCCCCGGAGCGCGTCAGGACGAGGTTCCGCACCGGCGCCGCCAGGGCGTAGTCGCAGGCGCAGGCCACGGCCAAGGGGGCGTCCACGGCGAGGATGCCCGACCAGCCCGGGTCCCAGATGCCGACAGGGAGGGAGCCGAGGGCCGCGAGCAGCGCGGCGCGTCCGGTGAGAGCCATCAGCGGGGGACCGGGACGTGGGCGAGGATCGCGTTGATCACCGAATCGGCGGTCACGCCTTCCATCTCGGCCTCCGGGCGCAGCTGTACGCGGTGGCGCAGGGTGGACAGGGCGAGTGCCTTGACGTCGTCGGGGATGACGTAGTCGCGTCCGGTCAGCCAGGCCCAGGCACGGGCCGTCGACAGCAGTGCCGTCGCTCCGCGCGGTGAGACGCCGAGGGCCAGGGACGGGGATTCCCGGGTGGCCCGGCAGATGTCGACGACGTAGGCCGTGATCTCCGGAGAGACCGTGGTCCGGGCGACAGCGGCGCGGGCCGCGTCGAGGTCGGCGGGGCCGGCCACCGGGCGTACGCCAGCGGCGCGCAGGTCGCGCGGGTTGAAGCCGTCGGCGTGGCGGGTGAGGACGTCGATCTCGTCCTGGCGGGAAGGCAGCGGGATCGCCAGCTTGAGCAGGAAGCGGTCCAGCTGGGCCTCGGGCAGCGGGTAGGTGCCCTCGTACTCGACCGGGTTCTGGGTCGCGACGACCAGGAAGGGGTCGGGGAGCGGGCGGGGGGTGCCGTCGACGGTGACCTGGCGTTCCTCCATGGCCTCCAGCAGCGACGACTGGGTCTTGGGCGGGGTCCGGTTGATCTCGTCGGCGAGGAGGAGGTTGGTGAAGACCGGGCCGGGCTGGAAGGAGAACTCGGCGGTGCGGGCGTCGTAGACCAGTGAGCCGGTCACGTCGCTCGGCATCAGGTCGGGGGTGAACTGGACGCGCTTGGTGTCGATGTCCAGCGCGGCGGCGAGCGTGCGGACGAGCAGGGTCTTCGCCACTCCGGGGACTCCTTCGAGAAGGACGTGTCCGCGGCAGAGCAGGGCGACGACGAGGCCGGTCACGGCGGGATCCTGGCCGACCACGGCCTTGGCGATCTCGGCGCGCAGGGCCTCCAGGGAGGACCGGGCGTGGTCCGTGTCCCCGGTGCGCCCGGCGTTGTCAGTGGTCGGGTCCATCATGGACGGCGTACCTCTCTTTCGAGGGCGTCGAGTCGGTCGGCGAGGGTGACGAGGGCCGCGTCGTCGCCGGGCGGCGGGCCGAAGAGCAGGTCGTGCAGGGACTGACCCCCGCCGTGGAGGTGGTCGGACAGGGCGGGGAGCAGGGCCTCGGGCGTGTGCGCCTGAGAGACGGGGATGCCGACGAGGGGGGCCAGGCGGGTGCGTGTGGTGGCGCGAAGAGCGGTGGCGGCGCGGTCGCGGGCGTTCGCCTTGCGGTAGAGGCGGGCGCGGCCTTCGACGGTTTCGGAGGCGCGGATCGCCACGGGGAGTCGTTCGGGCACGAGGGGGCCGAGCCGGCGGGCCCGCCACAGGGCGGCGAGGGCCGCGGCGATGAAGAGTTGCAGGGTGCCCCAGAGCCAGCCCGAGGGGAGCAGGTCGAAGAAGTCGCGCTCGCCGGTGTCGGGGGCGGAGGCGTCGGAGAGCGAGGGGAGGTACCAGACCAGATGGGGGCGGGAGCCGAGGAGTTGCAGGGCGAGCGAGGCGTTGCCCTGCTTGGCGAGGCGGTTGTTGTAGAGGATGTCAGGGGTGCCGAGGACGACGGTGTCGCCGCCCTTGGTGGTCTGCGGGATGCGCAGCAGGGTGGGCAGACCGCCGCTCGGGTAGCAGGCCTCGGCGTTCTTGACGGTGGTCGCGTAGCGGATGCCGCCGCCGGTGTCCGCGTCGCCTGCGCGGCGGGCCGCGGGCAGGGAGCAGCGCGGGGAGAGCGTGGTGTCGAAGCTGGGCGTGTGAGCGGCGGTGACGCCGGGGGCCAAGCCGCTGACGGAGGGAAAGCCGGGGGCGACGAGGACAGTGCGTCCGCCGGAGGCGTCGGTCGCGTGGCGGAGCCGGGACTGCTGACCGTCCGTCAGCAGGTCGGGAAGGGCGACCAGAACGGTGGTGTCGGGGCCGGCGGCCGCGCGTGCCTGGTCGAGGGTGGTGACCACGCGTGTGGGGACGCCGTGGTCGGAGAGGAGCGCGGCGATGGCGCGGCTGCCGTAGGGATCGGCGGAGCGGGGGTCCAGGCGGCCGTGCTGGGCGCCCGACTGGACCGCGGCGATCGCGACGCCGGCGGCGAGGAGGAGGACGAGGGCGAGGAGGATCCCGCGCGTGCGGGTCCACACCTGGCGGCCGGTGGGCGAGACCGAGGTGGACGGGAGCGTGGCCTCAGTGGTCATCGGGCGGCCCCCTGGGAGCCGGCGGCCGTGCCGTTGCCGGCGAGTCGGGGCCTGGTGCGTTCCAGGTCGCGGTCGAGTTCGGCGATCCGCTGGTACGCCGCTTCGGTCGTGCTGCGGCCGCCGTATGTGACGTCGTCGAAGTCCCGGGCGGCGGCGCGCAGCCGTTCGGTGTGCGCGGGGAGGGCGCGGCCGGCCTCGGCGGCGGCCTCGTCGGCGGTGCGGCCGGGGCGTATGTCCAGCAGGGCTCGTTCCTCCAAGGAGCGGACGATGGCGCGCATGCGTTCCTGGACGGCCCGGTTCCAGTGGCCCTGGGCGGCGTGCGCCTCGGCGGCGGCGCGGTGTTCGGCGGCGCTGCGGGGGCGGTCGTCGAACAGCGTGGTGGAGGACGTGGGTCCGCGGCGCGGGGTGCCCAGGCGCCACCACAGCGCCCCGAGCACGGCGAGGACGGCCACGACGACGATGACCAGTCCGACGCCGCCGCCCGGCGTGGCGACCAAGGCGGAGCCGAACAGCTTGCCGAGCCAGTCCCAGAAGGCGTTCAGAGCGCGTTCCAGCAGGCCCGGGTCATGCTCGTGGTACATCGGCTTGGACAGTTCGCGCCCGGCCGCCTCCCGCGCCGGGTCGCGTGGGACGGTCACCGGTGGTTCGGCTCCGGAGCGCGACTGTGCCAGAACCGCGGCGTGGGCGTGCAGCGCGGTCCGCAGGGCTCCGGTCACGGCGCGTGGGAACGCCGGCAGTGCTGTGAGAACTCCCCCCGCCAGGCTCACGGCATCAGCTCCCGGAGGCTGGTGCGTCGGCTCCGTGACCCTGCACGCCGGCGGCCCGGGCCAGGTCCAGGTCGAGGGCCTCGCGGCGGATGCGCTGGTCGATGTAGAGCAGCACGGTGACGCCGGCCGTGATCGGGAAGGTGAGCGTGGAGCCGATCACTTCCCCGATCCCCGTGATGATCAGGTAGGCCCAGCCGATGTGCGGGGTGCCGTTGAGCAAGCCGGACATGTCGCCCCCGCCGAAGGCCACCGCGAGAGCGAGGAAGGGAATGGCGATGAGCGCGGAGACGAGGCCCGCGATGATTCCCGCCAGGAGCTGAATCCCGAAGACGCGCCACCACGAGCCGCGGATCAGCTTGGCGGAGCGGCTCATCGACTTGCGGATGCCCTGCTTCTCCAGCATCAGGGCGGGCGAGGCGAGCGAGAAGAGGACCGCCAGCCACAGCGCGGGCACGCAGGCCACCAGCCCGCCCACGACGGCCAGTGCTATGCCGCCCACGGGCGAACCCGTCTTGGCGACGAGGATCCCGGGCAGCGTGCCGACGACGATGACGCCGAGGCAGATGACCATCAGCAGGAAGACCAGCCCGAACAGCTTGAGCACCTGGGGACGGGCGTCCCGCCAGGCCTCCGCGGTGGTGACCGGCTTGCCGAGGACCGCACGGCTGGTGACCGTCGTGAGCAGCGCGGTGGCGATGACGGTGGAGACCAGGGAGACGATGAAGACGGCGCCGGAACCGAGCATGATGTCGCCCATGACGCGGCCGACTTCTTCGGCGGTGGCGTTCGGGTTGGTGAGGACCTGGCTGCTCGTGGTGCTGTCGACGAGCAGGCGTTGCACCAGAATGACGATGATCTGGGAGAAGACCGCGACGGCCAGGGTGATGCCCAGGACGGTGCGCCAGTGGGTGCGCATGGTGGACACCGTGCCGTCGAGGATCTCGCCCACGCCCAGCGGGCGCAGCGGGATCACGCCGGGCTTGGCGGCGGGGGGCGGGCCGCCCCAGCCGGCACCCCAGGCGCCGTAGCCACCGGGGCCGTAACCGGGAGCGCCGTAGCCTCCGGGGCCTCCGTAACCGGGGGTGCCGTAGCCTCCTGGGCCATAACCGCCGGAGCCCTGTCCGGCGGGGCCCTGTCCGGTCGGGGGCTGTCCGACCCAGCCGGGGCCGGCGGGGGGCGGTGGTGCCTGGCCGGGGGCCGGGGCTCCCGTGGGCGCGGACCACTGGCCCGGCGCCGGCTGCTCCTTGGACCACTTCACGCCGGGGCTCTGCGGCTGCTCGCCCGACGCGTCCGCGGGCGGGGCGGGGTCGGGGCGGCCGGCGGCGTCGGCAGGTCCGGACGTACCGCTCTCCTGCCCGTCGGACGGGGCGGATCCGGGCGAGGCCCAGCCCGGAGTGTCAGTCATCGTCGCTCCTTCACGGTGCCCGTCCGCCGTCGCGGCGGCAGGTCGGCTGCCATCGTGCCATGGGGTGGACTTCGGGCGACCGGCGGTGGTGGCGGCTGCGTACCTTCAATTGTCTGCCGGATACGGGGCAGACTGACGACATGGCTGATCAGTACGCGCAGACCCGCGAGGACGACCGGGCGGTCGGAACCTCGGCGATCCGCTGGGAAGAGCCCCCCGAGGGGCCGGTGCTGGTCCTTCTCGACCAGACCAGGCTTCCCGCAGAGGAGGTCGAGCTGGTGTGTACGGACGCGCCCGCGCTGGTGGAGGCGATCCGGTCGCTGGCCGTGCGCGGGGCGCCGGTGCTCGGCATCGCCGGGGCTTACGGCGTCGCGCTCGCCGCCGCGCGCGGCTTCGACGTGGACGAGGCCGCGACCGCGCTGGCGGCCGCCCGGCCCACGGCCGTGAACCTCTCCGTCGGTGTGCGCCGGGCGCGGTCCGCCCATCAGGCGGCGCTCGCCAGGACCGGGGACTCCCGGCAGGCCGCCTCGGCGGCGCTCGCCGCGGCGCGGCAACTGCACCAGGAGGACGCCCGGGCCAGTGCGCGGATGGCCGAGCACGGGCTGGCGCTGCTGGACGAGCTGCTGCCCGGCGGCGGGCACCGCGTCCTCACCCACTGCAACACCGGGTCGCTGATCTCGGGCGGGGAGGGCACGGCGTTCGCGGTGGCGCTCGCGGCGCATCGCGCGGGACGGCTGCGGCGGCTGTGGGTGGACGAGACCCGGCCGTTGCTCCAGGGCGCCAGGCTGACGGCGTACGAGGCGGCCCGCAACGACATGGCGTACACGCTGCTCACCGACAACGCGGCGGGCTCGCTGTTCGCGGCCGGTGAGGTGGACGCGGTGCTGATCGGCGCGGACCGTATCGCCGCCGACGGCTCGGTGGCGAACAAGGTGGGCAGCTATCCGCTCGCGGTGCTCGCGCGCTACCACCACGTGCCGTTCATCGTGGTGGCCCCGGTGTCGACGGTGGACCCGGCGACTCCGGACGGCGGGGCGATCGAGGTCGAGCAGCGACCGGGGTACGAGGTGACCGAGTTCCTCGCGCCCCAGGTGCCGGTGACGGGAGCCGGCGGCGGTCTCCCGGTCGCGCCGCTGGGCACCCAGGCCTACAACCCGGCGTTCGACGTGACCCCGCCTGAACTGGTCACGGCGATCGTGACCGAGGAGGGCGCCGTCTCGCCGGTGACCGCCGAGGGCCTGGCCGAACTGTGCGCCAGGTCGCGGGGGACCTCAACCGACTGAGCACCGGCACCCTGTTCCCGGGGTTCTCGGACCGGAGGCAGACAGTGACGGCTCGGTACGACTATCGTCACTGGCCAGTGAGCTGTCTCACCTGGATCTTCGCCACCGTTACGAGAATGGGATGATGTCGTTTATGAAGGGACGAGTCCTTGTCGTCGACGACGACACCGCACTGGCCGAGATGCTCGGGATCGTGCTGCGTGGTGAAGGTTTTGAGCCGTCTTTTGTGGCCGACGGCGACAAGGCGCTGGCCGCCTTCCGTGAGGCCAAGCCTGATCTGGTCCTGCTCGACCTGATGCTGCCCGGTCGTGACGGCATCGAGGTGTGCCGCCTGATCAGGGCGGAGTCGGGGGTGCCGATCGTGATGCTGACGGCCAAGAGCGACACGGTGGACGTCGTCGTGGGCCTGGAGTCGGGCGCCGACGACTACATCGTGAAGCCGTTCAAGCCGAAGGAGCTCGTGGCCCGTATCCGGGCGCGGCTGCGCAGGTCGGAGGAGCCCGCGCCGGAGCAGCTCGCCATCGGCGACCTCGTCATCGACGTCGCGGGGCACTCGGTGAAGCGGGACGGGCAGTCGATCGCGCTGACGCCGCTGGAGTTCGACCTGCTGGTCGCGCTGGCCCGCAAGCCGTGGCAGGTGTTCACCCGAGAGGTGCTCCTGGAGCAGGTCTGGGGCTACCGGCACGCGGCCGACACCCGTCTGGTGAACGTGCACGTCCAGCGGCTGCGCTCCAAGGTCGAGAAGGACCCGGAGAAGCCGGAGATCGTGGTGACCGTCCGCGGTGTCGGTTACAAGGCCGGACCGAGCTGACGTGTCGGAGGACAGCGCCGCTTCGGCGCCCGGGAGTACCGGGACCCGCGCGGGGCGGCCTGTCGGCCGGACGACCGCCGGCTCCCGCTGGGGACGCCTCCTGGAGGGCGGGCTGCTGCACGGCGGCGTCCAGGGCAGTCCCGTCCTGCGTCTCTTCCTGCGCTGGGTGCGCCGGCCGCTGCTGCCCGTGATGCGGCTGTGGCGGCGCAACATCCAGCTCAGGGTCGTCGCCACCACCCTGCTGATGTCGCTGGGCGTGGTCCTGCTGCTCGGTTTCGTCGTCATCGGCCAGGTGCGCAACGGACTGCTCGACGCCAAGGTGAAGGCCTCGCAGAGCCAGGCCGCCGGCGGTTTCGCGGTGGCCAAGCAGCGGGCCGACGAGGCGGCGACCGGCACGGGCGACGACGCCTCCGCCGCGGACGGCCACTCCTCGCAGAACGTCATCCAGTGGATGAGCGACCTGGTGTCGTCGCTGTCCAGCGGCGGTCAGGGCGCCTTCGACGTGGTCACGCTGCCCGCCGGCGAGGACAGCGGGGGCGGGCGCGGACCGCGCGCCTCCGGCGGTGTGGATTGGGCGGCGAGTGTTCCGGAGGAGCTGCGCGCCCGCATCAACAACAGCATGGTGGCCGCGCAGAGCTACGCCCGCATCGTCTACCAGGGCGGCGACAAGGGCTCCCAGCCCGCGCTGGTCATCGGCAAGCAGGTCAACGACCCCAACGGCGATCCGTACCAGCTGTACTACCTCTTCCCGCTCACCCAGGAGGAGAAGTCGCTGAGCCTGGTCAAGGGCACGCTGGCGACGGCCGGACTCTTCGTCGTCGTACTCCTCGGAGCCATCGCCTGGCTGGTGGTGCGGCAGGTCGTCACGCCGGTGCGGATGGCGGCCGGGATCGCCGAGCGGCTGTCGGCCGGGCGGCTTCAGGAGCGCATGAAGGTCACCGGTGAGGACGACATCGCGCGTCTCGGCGAGGCCTTCAACAAGATGGCGCAGAACCTCCAGCTGAAGATCCAGCAGCTGGAGGAACTGTCGCGTATGCAGCGCCGGTTCGTCTCCGACGTCTCGCACGAGCTGCGCACGCCGCTGACGACCGTGCGGATGGCCGCCGACGTCATCCACGAGGCGCGCGAGGACTTCGATCCGGTCACCGCCCGCTCGGCGGAACTGCTCGCCGACCAGCTCGACCGGTTCGAGTCGCTGCTCGCGGACCTGCTGGAGATCAGCCGCTTCGACGCGGGCGCGGCGGCGCTGGAGGCGGAGCCGATCGACCTCAGGGAGGTCGTGCACCGGGTCGTCGGAGGCGCGGAGCCGCTCGCCGAGCGCAAGGGCACGCGGATACGGGTCGTCGGCGACCAGCAGCCCGTCGTGGCGGAGGCCGACGCCCGGCGGGTGGAGCGCATCCTGCGCAACCTGGTCGTCAACGCGGTGGAACACGGCGAGGGCAGGGACGTCGTCGTCAAGCTCGGCGCGGCGGGCGGAGCGGTCGCGGTCGCGGTGCGCGACTACGGCGTCGGGCTCAAGCCGGGCGAGGCGACCCGGGTGTTCAGCCGCTTCTGGCGGGCGGATCCGGCGCGCGCCCGCACTACGGGCGGTACCGGTCTGGGGCTGTCGATCGCCTTGGAGGACGCCCGGCTGCACGGCGGCTGGCTTCAGGCGTGGGGTGAGCCGGGCGGCGGCTCGCAGTTCCGGCTGACGCTGCCCAGGACCGCGGACGAGCCGCTGCGGGGCTCGCCCGTCCCGCTGGAACCGAAGGACTCGCGCCGCAACCGCGGGCTCGACGACGCCGGTCTGCCGAGCGGGAAGCGTGCCACCGTGCCGGCGCAGGCGACGGGTGAGCGGACGGCGTCGCCGCGGGACCCGATCGCGTCCCGGCCGGCGGTGGCCCCGACGGCCGATCCGACGGCGCTGCCCGGCAACGGCGCGCGCGTGGTGCCCCGGCCGGCCTCGGGTGAGCGACGGCAGGAGGCGGTGTCCGCCGTGGACGCGGCGGATGACGGGTCGGCGGACCTCGCGGTGGCTGAGAAGGCCGAGCCGCTGGACGTGACACAGCAAGGGGAGGCATTTCGTGGGCACTGACCGCGTGGGGGGCGTGCGGCGGCCGGTGCGCGCGGTGGTGTACGCCGCTTGTGGGGTCGTGCTGCTGGCGGGGTGCGCCTCGATGCCGGACCGCGGGGATCTGCGCGACGTGGAGTCCACCCCGCGCCAGGACAGCCAGTTGCAGGTGTTCGCCATGCCGCCCCGGGAGGACGCCCCGCCCGCGGAGATCGTACAGGGCTTTCTGGAGGCGCTGACCAGCGACGATCCGCAGTATGCGACGGCGCGTCAGTATCTGACGAGGGGCGCTTCGGGGGACTGGCGGCCGGAGCGGTCCACGACCGTGCTCGCGGGTGGCCCGGACATCCAGGTCGATCGCGTCACGGAACGCGACAGCACCGACAACTACGCGTTCACCCTGACCGGCAGCAAGGTGGCCCGGGTGGACGACCAGCAGTCGTACACGCCGATGGGCGGCCACTACAGCCAGCCGGTTCATCTGACGCAGGACAAGAAGAGCGGGCAGTGGCGCATCGACGTGCTGCCGCAGGGCGTCGTCATGGGCCAGTCGGACTTCCAGCGCAACTACATGTCCGTCAACAAGTACTACTTCGCCTCGAACACCTGGGCGGACGTTGCGCCGGCGGCGACCGCCGTCGCCGATCCCGTCTTCGTGCGGCGGCGCGTGGACGCGATGACGCAGGTGGTGCGCTCCCTGCTGAGCGGGCCCACGAAGTGGCTCGGACCGGCGGTCAGTTCGAGTTTCCCGGCCGGGACGGCGCTGCGCCGCGGCGTCACCTCGCTCGTGCCCGACGACCAGAACCGGCTGACGGTGCCGCTGAACGAGAAGGCCTCCGGGGTCGGGCGCGAGGAGTGCCGCCAGATGGCGACCCAACTGCTGTTCACGCTGCAGAACCTGACACCCACCGTGGACGCCGTCACGCTCCAGGGCGCCGACGGCGGCACCCTGTGCTCGTTCGAGTCGGGCCGGGCCGAGACCGTCGCCACGCGCGGGTCGGTGAAGCGGCCCGACTACCTGTACTTCGTCGACGACAAGCAGCGGCTGGTGCGGATCTCCGACACGGGTACGGCCTCGGGTGCCGAACCCGTGCCGGGGGCGCTGGGCGAGGGCGTCCAGAAGCTTCAGTCGGCAGCGGTGTCGTGGGACGAGCGCACCGCGGCCGGGGTCGGCTCCGACGGCAGGTCGCTGTTCGTGAGCTCGCTCGTGGCGGGCGGCGCCCTCGACGCGCCGGCGCTGCAGAGCCAGGGCAGGGCCGAGGACGACCGGCTGACGGCACCGAGCTGGGACGCGCGCGGTGACCTGTGGGTGGCCGACCGCGATCCCGCCCGGTCGCGGCTGTGGGTCCTGGAGCAGGGCGGCGGCGAGCCGCTCGAGGTGAAGGTCCCGGGTCTGAAGGGGCGCGTCGACGCGGTGCGGGTGGCCGCCGACGGGGTGCGGATCGCACTGGTGGTCAAGGCGGACAACAACAGCAAGTCCCTGCTCATCGGGCGGATCGAACGCGACGAGAAGGCCGGGGAGCGGCCGGTGGTGTCGGTGCTCGGACTGCGTTCGGCGGCTCCCGAGCTGGAGAACGTCACCGCCATGTCGTGGGCCGGGGACAGCCGGCTCGTGGTGGCCGGGCGGGAGCAGGGGGGCGTGCAGACGATGCGGTACGTCCAGGTCGACGGCTCCACGCCGGAGGGCCCGCCGCCGGCCGCGCTCACCGGGGTGCAGTCGATCGCCGCCGCCGAGGACGACCGGCTGCCGCTGGTGGCGTCCTCCTCGGAGGACGGGATCGTCCGGCTGCCGTCCGGGGCGCAGTGGCAGAAGGTGACCAAGGACGGGATGGCGCCGGTCTATCCAGGCTGACGCATCGCCAGGGCCTCTCGTTTGGATCATGCCGGGCTCGCGGGGTCCTATGCCGTCGGGCAGCGATCCGGCCTGATCCAAACGAAAGACCCTAGGTCCCCCGTGTGGGTGAAGTCCTGTTGGCGGTGGGCGGAGTTGTCCACAGGCCGTTGTCCACAGGGCTGGCCGGGACGGTGCGCCGTCGGCACAGTGGAGGCATGCACGGGTGGTGGCAGGACCTCACCGACCTGGTGCTGCCGACCGAGTGCGGAGGCTGCGGCAGGCCCCGTACGGTGCTCTGCCCTCGGTGCCGTGCCGCCCTGAGCCACGGCGCACCACGCCGGGTGCGCCCGGTGCCGGAGCCGTACGGACTTCCGGCGGTGTACGCGGCGGCGCGGTACGCGGACGCGGCGCGGGCGGCCCTGCTCGCCCACAAGGAGCGGGGCGCACTGGCTCTCGCCCGCCCGCTGGGCGCGGCGCTGGCGGGTGCGGTGGGGGCCGGGCTGCGCGCGGCCGGGGTGGGATCGGCGGCGGAGGGAATGGCGGGGAGAACGGGAGCGGGTGCCGGGGCGGCCGTGCTGCTCGTCCCGGTGCCGTCCGCGCCGCGGGCGGTGCGGGCCCGGGGGCACGATCCCGCGCGGCGGATCGCGCTCGCCGCGGCCGGTGAGCTCCGGCGGTCGGGGACGCCGGCCCGGGCCCTGCCGGTGCTGCGACAGCGGCGTGCCGTGGCGGACCAGGCGGGGCTGTCCTCCCGGCAGCGGCTGGAGAACCTCGCCGGCGCGCTGGAGGCGGCCGCGGGCGGTGCGCGGCTGTTGCTGAGCGGTCCGGTGGTGCTGGTCGACGACGTCATGACGACGGGTGCCTCGCTGACGGAGGCGGCGCGGGCGGTGACGACGGCCGTGTACACGGCGCGGGTCCGGGAAGGGATGAGGAAACGGAAGCCGGGATCACGGCAGAAGGAGGGGAACACGATGTACTGCCCACCGGAAGTGGCGGGAGAACCGGGAGAACCGGGAGAAGCGGAAGAACACGGAGCCGGTGTGGTGATCTGCGCGGCGGTCGTCGCGGCCTCTCCGGATTCCTTCGGAATAGAACGGAACTGACTGAGAACTTGCATCGTTGCAGGTAATGAGCGGGTCAATTCATCTGAACGGAGGTACGCGGCAGTAGAGGGTGACGTCATCCGTCCGGGCGAGATATGTTCGGGATGTGAGGGAAAGGCGCAGGCCATCCCCGCCATATCCGAATGCCGTGCTGCGGGTTTTTCGTCATCACCCGTACCGGTCGGGTGGAGATCTCGCCCGCGGGGGAGGAGGAGGTGGACGTCACCGAGTCCGAGGTTCCGGAGTTCACCGGAACCGGGTGCACAAGGGAGATGCTCCGCCGTCGGAGCGGAGCGATCCGGGAACGGAGTTCTGCGTGGACATCGTCGTCAAGGGCCGCAAGACCGAGGTGCCCGAGCGGTTCCGCAAGCACGTGGCCGAGAAGCTGAACCTGGAGAAGATCCAGAAGCTCGATGGCAAGGTGATCAGCCTCGACGTCGAGGTGTCCAAGGAGCCCAACCCCCGACAGGCCGACCGCTGCGACCGGGTGGAGATCACCCTCCGCTCCCGCGGTCCGGTGATCCGGGCGGAGGCGGCGGCCAGCGATCCGTACGCCGCGCTCGACCTGGCGGCGGAGAAGCTCGGGGCCCGGCTGCGCAAGCAGCACGACAAGCGTTTCTCGCGGCGTGGCGCACGCCGGATCTCGGCCGCCGAGGTCCCCGACCACGTCCCCGGTGCGGCCACGCTGAACGGCAGCGGTCAGACCGCCACGGAAGCGGACGCGGGCCAGGTGCCCACCAAGAAGGTCGGCTCGCTGGAGGTGCAGGGGGACGGACCCCTCGTCGTCCGCGAGAAGAACCACGTCGCTTCCCCGATGACCCTCGACCAGGCCCTCTACGAGATGGAACTGGTCGGGCACGACTTCTATCTCTTCGTCGACTCCGAGACCAAGGAGCCCAGCGTCGTCTACCGGCGGCATGCCTATGACTACGGAGTGATCCACCTCAGGACGGACACGATGGTCACTCAGGCGCCCGAGGCGGGCGGCACGCTGGGCGGTTGAGCCACCCCGGCCGGCAACAACAGCTGTGACGGTGCCCCTGGAGCGCGGTGTGCGCCCCCAGGGGCATCGGTGTGCGCCCCCTTCACACGGCGCTTGGTCACCGCAGTGCCGGCCGGACATGGAATCATGGCGGCAACGGCCCAACCGATGGGCCGTTGCCTTGGGTTGGCCACAGCACCACAGACCGGGCCACAGCCTCAGGGGGAGGAACAACGATGGCGGACAGCTTCGGACCGATGCGGGTCGGGGACGCCGACGGTGGCGCCGTCGGCGTGGGACCGGAAGCGGCAACTGCGCGCAAGGAGCCGATCAGAGTCCTTGTCGTGGACGACCATGCCCTCTTCCGCCGAGGTCTGGAGATCGTGCTCGCCGCTGAGGAGGACATCCAGGTGGTCGGAGAGGCGGGCGACGGCGCCGAAGCCGTCGACAAGGCCGCCGACCTGCTGCCCGACATCATCCTGATGGACGTCCGCATGCCCAAGCGCGGCGGGATCGAGGCGTGCACGTCCATCAAGGAGGTCGCGCCCAGCGCCAAGATCATCATGCTGACGATCAGCGACGAGGAGGCCGACCTCTACGAGGCGATCAAGGCCGGCGCCACCGGCTATCTCCTGAAGGAGATCTCCACGGACGAGGTGTCCACCGCGATTCGCGCCGTGGCCGACGGACAGTCGCAGATCAGCCCCTCCATGGCGTCGAAGCTGCTCACCGAGTTCAAGTCGATGATCCAGCGGACCGACGAGCGCCGTCTCGTCCCCGCTCCCCGGCTGACGGACCGTGAGCTGGAGGTGCTCAAGCTCGTCGCCACGGGGATGAACAACAGGGACATCGCCAAGGAGTTGTTCATCTCCGAGAACACGGTGAAGAACCACGTCCGCAACATCCTGGAGAAGCTCCAGCTGCACTCCAGGATGGAGGCCGTGGTCTACGCGATGCGGGAGAAGATCCTGGAGATCCGGTAGCGCCCGGCGGCGCTGCCCGGACGGTCAGCCGACGGCGCGGGCCAGCTCCAGCACGAGGGGCTCGCGCAGCTCGGGCGCTTCCACCCGCTCCACGCGCACGTCCGTGCAGTCCACCCAGCTCGCCGCCTCGACGAGCGCCTGGGCGACCGCGGGCACGGACCGGACGCCGTCCAGGGTGACCTGCTTGGCCACGAGGGTGCGGCCTTCCCGGGCGGGGTCGACACGGCCGACGAGACGGCCGCCGGCGAGCACGGGCATCGCGAAGTAGCCGTGGACCCGCTTCTGCTTGGGGACATAGGCCTCCAGGCGGTGGGTGAAGCCGAAGATCCGCTCGGTGCGCGCCCGCTCCCAGACCAGCGAGTCGAACGGGGACAGCAGCGTGGTGCGGTGACGGCCGCGCGGGGGCGTCGCCAGCGCCTCCGGGTCCGCCCAGGCCGGCTTGGACCAGCCCTCGACCGTGACCGGGACGAGCCCGGAGTCCCCGATCACCGCGTCGACCTGCTCGGCCTTGAGGCGGTGGTAGTCCGCGATGTCCGCGCGGGTGCCCACGCCCAGGGACTGGCCGGCCAGCCGGACCAGCCGGCGCAGGCACTCGGTGTCGTCCAGCTCGTCGTGCAGCAGCTCCCCGGGGATGGCTCGCTCGGCGAGGTCGTACACCCGCTTCCAGCCCCGGCGCTCCACGCAGACCACCTCGCCGTACATCAGGGCGCGCTCGACGGCGACCTTGGCGCCCGACCAGTCCCACCACTCGCTGGTCCTCTTGGCCCCGCCCAGCTCCGTCGCCGTCAGCGGGCCCTCGGCGTGCAACTGCTTGACGACCTGGTCGTACGCCCCGTCGGGCAGCTCGTGGTTCCAGTGCGGGCGGCCGCGGTAGGCGCGGCGGCGGAAGGCGAAGTGGGGCCACTCCTCGATGGGCAGGATGCAGGCGGCGTGCGACCAGTACTCGAAGGCGTGCGGAGGCTCCGACGCCGCGCCCGTGGACGCGGCCGTCCAGTAGGCCCCCTCGACGGTCCTGCGGCCGACCGCGCCCAGGCGGGCGTAGGGCACGAGCTCGTGGGAGCGGGCGAGCACCGAGATGGTGTCGAGCTGGACCGCGCCGAGGTGCCGCAGGACGCCGCGCACGCCGGACCGCCGGTCGGGCACGCCGAGGAAACCCTGGGCACGCAGGGCGAGGCGGCGGGCTTCGTCCGCCGAGAGGTCGGTGCTGGGACGCGGGAGCGAGGTCATGGCTCGCACGATAGAGGGCGGCACCGACAACGCGGCCTGAGCTGCGCTTTCGTCGCCGGCCGCCGGCCCTAGGACGGCGCGGGCAGGTACGGCGCCGCCGAGGGCAGGCTCAGGTCGGACGGCAGCAGGGAGCCCACCCAGCAGTCCCGCCGTACCCCCTTGTTGTTGAGTCCCGAGCGGAGGATGCCCTCCACGGTGAAGCCGACCCGTTCGGCGACCGCGCGGGAGGCGCGGTTGCCGACCTCGGCGCGCCACTCCAGGCGGTCCACGGCGAGCTGGGTGAAGGCCCAGCGGGCGACGGTGAGGGAGGCCTCGGTCATGTAGCCGTTGCCGCGATGCTCCTTCGTGGCCCAGTAGCCGATCTCGGCCTCGCCCAGCGACCGCATCGTCATGCCGAGCGTGCCCACGAGGTCTCCCGAGGCGCCGGCCAGGAAGAGGCCGAACGTGAACATCGAACCGTTGGCCCAGCCCACCGGCACCATGTCCTCGGTGAAACTCCGCGCGTGCTCGGGCAGGTACGGCGAAGGGAGCTGGGAGAGCCAGCGCTGGATGTCCGGGTCCTGCACGGCCGCGTACACCGCGTCGGAGTCCCCGGGGAGGAGCGTGCGCAGGAGCAGACGGTCCGTGGTGAGCGTGACGGGTTCCATCGCCCGATTCTGCTCGGGGGCCGCGTGGGCCGCCAACCTTTTCCCGGCGTGCCACGGGCCGACCGCACCCCGCCGCGCGAGGAAGTGAGCGCAATTCGCGCAAATCGCCGCCGGAACACGGCACCATCCGGGGCACCCGGACGTTGTTCCCGTGGAGGCCCCGCGAAGCCGCGGACGGGTGGCCTTGCGGCAGGCCCTCCCGGCTCGGCCGTGTCCTCGCATACGATGGCCGTTGCTCAGTACGTGAATGGAAACCAACCGTCCCAGGCCCGACCGGCAAGGAGACCAACCCCCGTGTCCGTCCTCTCGAAGATCATGCGTGCAGGCGAAGGCAAGATCCTGCGCAAGCTGCACCGCATCGCGGGCCAGGTCAACTCCATCGAAGAGGACTTCGTCGCCCTCTCCGACGCCGATCTGCGTGCCCTCACCGATGAGTACAAGCAGCGGTACGCGGACGGCGAGAGTTTGGACGACCTGCTCCCCGAGGCGTTCGCCACGGTGCGCGAGGCGGCCAAGCGTGTCCTCGGCCAGCGGCACTACGACGTCCAGCTGATGGGCGGCGCCGCCCTGCACCTGGGTTATGTCGCCGAGATGAAGACCGGCGAGGGCAAGACCCTGGTCGGCACCCTGCCCGCCTATCTGAACGCCATCTCGGGCGACGGCGTGCACATCATCACGGTCAACGACTACCTGGCCGAGCGCGACTCGGAGATGATGGGCCGCGTCCACAGGTTCCTGGGTCTGTCCGTCGGCTGCATCCTCGCGAACATGACGCCGGCCCAGCGCCGCGAGCAGTACGGCTGCGACATCACCTACGGCACGAACAACGAGTTCGGCTTCGACTACCTCCGCGACAACATGGCGTGGTCCCAGGACGAGCTCGTCCAGCGCGGCCACAACTTCGCGATCGTCGACGAGGTCGACTCCATCCTCGTCGACGAGGCCCGTACGCCGCTGATCATCTCCGGCCCGGCCGACCAGGCCACCAAGTGGTACGGCGACTTCGCCAAGCTGGTCACCCGCCTGAAGAAGGGCGAGGCGGGCAACCCGCTCAAGGGCGTCGAGGAGACCGGCGACTACGACGTCGACGAGAAGAAGCGCACGGTCGCCATCCATGAGGCCGGTGTCTCCAAGGTCGAGGACTGGCTGGGCATCGACAACCTCTACGAGTCGGTGAACACCCCGCTCGTGGGCTACCTGAACAACGCCATCAAGGCCAAGGAGCTCTTCAAGCGCGACAAGGACTACGTCGTCATCGACGGCGAGGTCATGATCGTCGACGAGCACACCGGCCGTATCCTCGCCGGCCGCCGCTACAACGAGGGCATGCACCAGGCGATCGAGGCGAAGGAGGGGGTGGACATCAAGGACGAGAACCAGACGCTCGCCACGATCACCCTGCAGAACTTCTTCCGCCTCTACAGCAAGCTCTCCGGCATGACCGGTACGGCGATGACCGAGGCCGCCGAGTTCCACCAGATCTACAAGCTCGGCGTGGTCCCGATCCCGACCAACAAGCCGATGGTCCGCAAGGACCAGGCGGACCTGATCTACCGCACCGAGGTCGCCAAGTTCGAGGCGGTCGTCGACGACATCGCCGAGAAGCACGAGAAGGGCCAGCCGATCCTGGTCGGCACCACCTCGGTGGAGAAGTCCGAGTACCTCTCGCAGCAGCTCAGCAAGCGCGGCGTCCAGCACGAGGTGCTCAACGCCAAGCACCACGAGCGCGAGGCGTCCATCGTCGCGCAGGCCGGCCGCAGGGGCGCGGTGACCGTGGCGACGAACATGGCCGGTCGCGGTACGGACATCAAGCTCGGCGGCAACCCGGAGGACCTCGCCGAGGCGGAGCTGCGCCAGCGCGGCCTCGACCCCGAGGAGCACATCGAGGAGTGGGCGGCGGCCCTGCCGGACGCCTTGCAGCGCGCCGAGGCGGCGGTCAAGGCCGAGAAGGAGGAGGTCGAGCGGCTCGGCGGCCTGTACGTGCTCGGCACCGAGCGGCACGAGTCGCGCCGTATCGACAACCAGCTGCGCGGTCGTAGCGGCCGTCAGGGCGACCCGGGTGAGTCCCGCTTCTACCTCTCCCTGGGCGACGACCTGATGCGTCTGTTCAAGGCGCAGATGGTCGAGCGCGTGATGTCGATGGCGAACGTGCCGGACGACGTGCCGATCGAGAACAAGATGGTCACGCGCGCGATCGCGTCCGCCCAGTCGCAGGTCGAGCAGCAGAACTTCGAGACGCGCAAGAACGTTCTCAAGTACGACGAGGTGCTCAACCGGCAGCGCGAGGTCATCTACGGCGAGCGGCGCCGCGTCCTGGAGGGCGAGGACCTGCAGGAGCAGGTGCTCCACTTCATGAGCGACACCATCGACGCGTATGTCGGGGCGGAGACCGCCGAGGGCTTCCCGGAGGACTGGGATCTCGACCGGCTGTGGGGCGCCTTCAAGCAGCTCTACCCGGTGAAGATCACCATCGAGGAGCTGGAGGAGGCGGCCGGGGACCGCGCGGGTCTGACGGCGGAGTTCATCAGCGAGTCCATCGAGGACGACATCCGCGAGCAGTACGAGGCCCGCGAGGCGCAGCTCGGCTCGGAGATCATGCGTGAGCTGGAGCGCCGGGTGGTGCTGTCGGTGCTGGACCGCAAGTGGCGCGAGCACCTCTACGAGATGGACTACCTCCAGGAGGGCATCGGCCTGCGCGCGATGGCGCAGAAGGACCCGCTGGTCGAGTACCAGCGTGAGGGCTTCGACATGTTCACCGCGATGATGGAGGGCATCAAGGAGGAGTCCGTCGGCTACCTGTTCAACCTGGAGGTCCAGGTCGAGCAGCAGGTCGAGGAGGTGCCGGTCGAGGACACGAAGCCGGTGGCCGACCTGGAGAAGCACGACGCGGTTCCGGCGCAGGCCGGCGCGCGCCCGGAGATCCGGGCCAAGGGGCTGGACGCGCCGCAGCGGCGTGAGCTGCACTTCTCGGCGCCGACCGTGGACGGCGAGGGCGGCATCGTCGAGGGTGAGTTCTCCACGGACGGCGAGCCCGTGCGCTCGGAGGCCGACGGTCTCACGCGTGCGGAGCGGCGCAAGCAGGCGAAGGCCGGGCGCCGTCGCAAGAAGTGACCGCCGTTCACTGAGACATCCGGCAGCGGCCGGGGAAGGGCCGGGCACCCTCGGGGTGCCCGGCCCTTCGGCTCGGCCGCGGTTCGCCGTCAGGGCAGGTCGTCCCGTGTGCGGGGCATACGGGGGCCGCCCAGCTCCACCGCGGTGCAGCGCCAGCGCCGGTCGCGGCCCTGCTCCAGGCGGAACGCCATCGCGCGCAACTGGTCGCCCGCGCCGATGCGGGCGAAGGCCTCCACGGCGCCCGGGCGGGGCTCGTAGTAGCCGATGTCGCGTACGACGGGGCGGGCGCCGCGGGTGCGCAGCGTGCCGCGCTCGGTGAGCCACGCGAGCTCGTCGTAGGCGCGGCCCGCGGTGTGCCGCAGCATCCAGTGCACGGGCCGCTGCCCGCTGAGCACGGCGAGCAGCCGATCGGCGAACAGGTCGGTGGCCATGGGCAGCGAAACGGCCCGCGCGGCACCGGGAGCCCCGGAATCCGCCGGGGCGGGTCCGTCGGCGCCGATCCCCGCCGCGAGGGCGGTCTCGCCGACGCGGATACCTGCCGCGCGGGCTGCCCCGTGGGCGTGGATGCCCGCCGCGCCTGCGGCAGCCGCGGTGGGGGCCGCGTCCGCGTCGGCGCCGGGCACGGACCGGTACGCACCCGCCCGAAGGACTCGGGCTGCGCCTCCTGTCCGACCGGGGGCGGCCGCGGAACTCACGCCCGCGCGGGCTGCCGGGTCGGCGCCCGCGTATGCCGTTCCCGTCCTGTGGGGCTCGACCGGGTCGACGGGTGGCCTCGTCGGGGCTGCGGTGCCGTTCGGCCTCGGTACGGGGCCCCCTGAGGCTCGCGTGCCGGTACGCGTCCGGCGGGGGCCGAGAGGGGTCGCTGGGGGCCGGGTGTCCCGGGGGCCGGTGGGGACCGCGGGGGTGTGGCGGGGCGGGGGGTTGTCGTCGGCTGTGCGGGGGAGGGTTCCTCCCGGGGTGCGGGGTGGGTGGCCGCCGGGGCGGCGGGGGTCGCGGCGGCCCTGCGGGTGGGCGCCCGGGCGGCGCTGGGTCCTGGTCATGACCTTGTTCATGGGTCCCCGTTCGGTGTTGTGCCCGGTGTCGGCGCCCACAGGCATGGGCCGGCCCGGGGCCGACCCGTTCGTACCGGGCAGTAACTTCCTGCTGGGGCTCTTGTACGGGTCCGAGGGCGCCGCGGCAAGGAAGGCGCGACGCGCGTCGGACCGTGGACCGGTTCACCCCTCCGTGTGATCGCGAACGTCGTCGGCCGTGCGGGGACTGGGGTGTACCGGGTGAGATGAGGGGTGCGCGGTGGACGGACAGGAGGTGTGGCCGGGGACTCGAAAGGGGACTCCCGCACGTATCCTGAGGGCCGTCCGGGCGGCGAGCCCTCCGACCACGAAAGCGGCCTGCCATGCGTGTCTACGTCCCCCTGACCCTCTCGGGCCTCGCCGAGGCGCACAGGACGGGGGAGCTGGGGACAGGGGCGCTCACCGCGTACGCCGTGACGCCCGCGCTGCGCGAGTGGTACCTCTCCGACGACGTCGAGGAGCTGGAGTACGCCGCGCTGAACCGGGCCGCGCTCGCGTCGCTGCGACTGCTGGCACTGGACCCGGGCGCCCCGCGGCGCCGCGTGGTGGTCGCCGTGGACGTGCCCGACGGCGCGGCGACGGCCGACCCCGACCGCGGGCTCGACCCGGCCGCGCTCGGCGAGGTGCGGGTGGCCGGTCCGGTGCGGCTGGCCAAGGCGGCCGCCGTGCACGTCGACGGCGGTGACGCGGAGGCGGACGTGACCGCCGCGACCGGGGCCCTGGGGGCGGCGGACGCGGGCGACGACGACGCCCAGTTCGTCGTGGACGGCGCCGAGGACCACGAACTGCTCTGGTACGCCACGCAGGAGATCCCGAACCTGGTGGGGCTCGGCGGCTGAGGCCGCTGAGCGCGACGGCATACGCGACCTGACCAGGGGTCGCGACCTGCCGTTCTCCTGATTGTCAGTGGCGGCGGGTACGTTTTCCGGTATGGGGAAACAGTCAGGGGCGCACATCGTCTGGGACTGGAACGGCACACTGTTCCACGACAACGACGCGGTCATCGGCGCGACGAACGCGGCTTTCGCCGAGCTGGGCATGGAGCCGATCACACTGGAGCAGTACCGGGCGCTGTACTGCGTGCCGGTCCCGAAGTTCTACGAGCGGCTGCTGGGCCGGCTGCCCACCGAGGCCGAGTGGGACGCGATGGACGGCGTCTTCCACCGGTACTACTCCGAGCACCGCACCGCATGCACCCTGACCGAGGGCGTCGTGGACCTGCTCACCGGATGGACGTCCGCCGGGCACAGCCAGTCGATCCTCAGCATGTACGGGCACGAGGACCTCGTCCCGCTGGTCCGGGGCTTCGGGATCGAGGCGCACTTCCTCCGGGTGGACGGGAGAACGGGGAGATCCGGCGGCAGTAAGGCCGAGCACATGGTGCGGCACCTGGGCGCGCTGTCCGAGACGGTGAACCCCGCGCGCACGGTGGTGATCGGGGACGCGGCGGACGACGCGGTGGCCGCGCGGCACGTCGGGGCGCGGGCGGTGCTCTACACCGGCGGCTCGCACAGCCGGGCCAGCCTGGAGGAGGTCGGCGTGCCGGTGGTGGACACCCTGCGGGAGGCGGTCTCGGAGGCGCAGCGGCTGGCCGACTGAGCGGCGCGGGGCGCGCGGCGAGGGGCACGGGAGGAGCGCGGGGGGGGGGGGGGGGGGGGGGGGGGCGCGGGGGGGCGGCCCGGGACCACGCGGGGGAGGACCCGGGGGGGCAACGCCGTGGGAGACGGGGGGGGGGAAGGGTGGGACGTGCGCG
>NZ_JBIUVQ010000006.1:109168-322035 GCF_044743035.1 Streptomyces sp. NPDC087787 | reverse complement strand
CGCGGCGGGCCCCCCGCCCGGGGCCCCGCCCCGGGCCGCGGGGGGGGGGGCGCGGGAAGCACCGGGGGAAGCGCGGACAGGCGGCGCAGGAAGACGCGGGGGAGGACGCGGGGGAGCAACGGGGTGAGAGACGTGGAGTGGGAAGCGTGGGAAGTGCGCAGCGGGAAACTGGAACGGCGGGGCACGGCGGGGCACGGCGGGGCACGGCGGGGCACGGCGGGGCACGGCGGGGTCCGGTGGAGCCATACGCCGCCTTCGCCGGCACCACCCCTGTGCAGAACGTCAAACTTCCACCCCCGGTTTTGTACACATACGGCTCATGACGGGCCCCCCGTGAGGAGCGATAGCCTTGTGGCGTGATCAGCGCGATAGTTCGCGGGGGCACCGTCGCCTCCGCTGTGCGCCCGGTGAGCACGGACCGTATCCGTGTCCGGGCGGCGGTCGCTGGTCCTCGCGGGCGGGAAGGGGCCATGGAGGCCCCCGGGACGCCGCGTCAACCACGGGTACGGGCGCGGCGGAGAGCAGCGTCACACCCGTCGGACGCGTCGAACATGACTGATATCCCCCCGCTCATCTCACTTTCCGGCATAGCGTCGAAGCACACCGGACATCCCGGGCCGCGGCGTCACGCCGGAGGGGAAGAGACCGTACTTCCTTCTACGTCACGCAACGGCGCGCGACAGGAGCCAGAGGACAATGCAGACCAAGCTGGACGAAGCCAAGGCCGAGCTGCTCGAGAGGGCCGCCCGGGTAGCTGAGAACAGTCCGCTCGGGGGACACGCCCCGACCGGGTCGACGGGCGAGGGCATGCCGGACCGGGAGTCCGTGCTCGCGTTCCTCCAGCGCTTCTACCTGCACACCGCCCCCGAGGACCTCGCCGACCGCGACCCGGTCGACGTCTTCGGCACCGCCTACTCCCACTACCGTCTGGCCGAGAGCCGCCCGCAGGGCACGGCCAACGTCCGGGTCCACACCCCGACCGTCGAGGAGAACGGCTGGACGTGCAGCCACTCCGTCGTCGAGGTCGTCACCGACGACATGCCCTTCCTCGTGGACTCCGTGACGAACGAGCTGACCCGCCAGGGCCGTGGCATCCACGTGGTGATCCACCCGCAGTTCGTGGTGCGCCGTGACGTCACCGGCAAGCTCATCGAGGTGCTGCCCACCGCGGCGCCCGGCGAGGAGCTGCCGCACGACGCGCACACCGAGTCCTGGATCCACGTCGAGACCGACCGCGAGACCGACCGCGGCGACCTCAAGCAGATCACCGCCGACCTGCTGCGCGTGCTGTCCGACGTCCGCGAGGCCGTCGAGGACTGGGAGAAGATGCGCCAGGCGGCGACCAGCCTCGCCGAGGACCTGCCCGGCGAGCCGGCCCCCGGCGACCTGCGCGCGCAGGAGGTCGAGGAGGCCCGCGAGCTGCTGCGCTGGCTGTCCGACGACCACTTCACCTTCCTCGGCTACCGCGAGTACCGGCTGTGCGACGACGACTCCCTGGCCGCCGTCCCCGGCACCGGTCTCGGCATACTGCGCGCGGACCCGCCGCACGCCGGCGACGACAGCCACCCGGTCAGCCCGTCCTTCGAGCGGCTGCCCGCCGACGCCCGCGCCAAGGCGCGCGAGCACAAGCTGCTGGTGCTGACCAAGGCCAACAGCCGGGCCACCGTCCACCGGCCGTCCTACCTGGACTACGTGGGCGTCAAGAAGTTCAACGACAAGGGCGAGGTCGTCGGCGAGCGCCGCTTCCTCGGCCTGTTCTCGTCCGCCGCCTACACCGAGTCCGTGCGCCGGGTCCCCGTCATCCGCCGCAAGGTCGAGGAGGTCCTGGAGCTCGCCGGCTTCTCGCCCAACAGCCACGACGGGCGCGACCTGCTCCAGATCCTGGAGACCTACCCGCGCGACGAGCTCTTCCAGACCCCGGCCGCCGAGCTCCAGGCGATCGCCACCTCCGTGCTGTACCTCCAGGAGCGCCGCCGGCTGCGCCTGTACCTGCGCCAGGACGAGTACGGCCGCTACTACTCGGCCCTCGTGTACCTCCCGCGTGACCGCTACACCACCGGTGTCCGCCTGCGGATCATCGACATCCTGAAGGAGGAGCTGGGCGGCACCAGCGTCGACTTCACTGCCTGGAACACCGAGTCGGTGCTCTCCCGGCTGCACTTCGTCGTCCGGGTGCCGCAGGGCACCGAGCTGCCGGAGCTGTCCGACAGCGACAAGGAGCGCATCGAGGCCCGCCTGGTCGAGGCCGCCCGCTCCTGGACGGACGCCTTCTCCGAGGCGCTGACCGCCGAAATCGGCGAGGAGCGCGCCGCGGAGCTGCTGCGCCGCTACTCGGGCGCCTTCACCGAGGGCTACAAGGCCGACCACACCCCGCGCGCCGCGGTCGCCGACCTGTGCAACCTCGAGCAGCTGGGCGAGGACAAGACCTTCGCGCTGAGCCTGTACGAGCCGGTGGGCGCCGCCCCCGAGGAGCGCCGGTTCAAGATCTACCAGAAGGGCGGCTCGGTCTCCCTGTCCGCCGTACTGCCGGTGCTCAGCCGGCTCGGCGTCGAGGTCACCGACGAGCGGCCGTACGAACTGCGCTGCGCGGACCGCACGACGGCGTGGGTGTACGACTTCGGTCTGCGGATGCCGAAGGAGTCCGCCGGCATCGGCGACCACCTCGGCGACGACGCCCGCGAGCGCTTCCAGGACGCCTTTGCCGCCGCCTGGACGGGCAAGGCGGAGGTCGACGGGTTCAACGCCCTGGTGCTGGGCGCCGGGCTGACCTGGCGTCAGGCGATGGTGCTGCGCGCCTACGCCAAGTACCTGCGCCAGGCGGGCTCGACCTTCAGCCAGGACTACATGGAGGACACCCTCCGCAACAACGTCCACACCACCCGGCTGCTGGTCTCCCTGTTCGAGGCACGGATGTCGCCGGAGCGCCAGCGCGCCGGGCACGAGCTCGTGGACGCGCTGCTGGAGGAGGTCGACGCGGCCCTGGACCAGGTGGCGTCCCTCGACGAGGACCGGATCCTGCGGTCCTTCCTCACCGTCATCAAGGCGACCCTGCGCACCAGCTTCTTCCAGGAGGCGCAGGGCGGCGGGCCGCACGAGTACGTGTCCATGAAGTTCGACCCGCGGGCCATCCCGGACCTGCCGGCGCCGCGCCCGGCGTACGAGATCTGGGTGTACTCGCCGCGGGTGGAGGGCGTGCACCTGCGCTTCGGCAAGGTCGCCCGCGGTGGTCTGCGCTGGTCCGACCGGCGCGAGGACTTCCGCACCGAGATCCTCGGCCTGGTCAAGGCGCAGATGGTGAAGAACACCGTCATCGTGCCGGTCGGCGCCAAGGGCGGGTTCGTCGCCAAGCAGCTGCCCGACCCGAGCGTGGACCGGGACGCGTGGATGGCGGAGGGCATCGCCAGCTACAAGACCTTCATCTCGGCGCTGCTCGACATCACCGACAACATGGTCGCCGGCGAGGTCGTGCCCCCGCAGGACGTCGTGCGGCACGACGGTGACGACACCTACCTGGTGGTCGCCGCCGACAAGGGCACGGCACGGTTCTCGGACATCGCCAACGAGGTCGCCCAGTCGTACGACTTCTGGCTCGGCGACGCCTTCGCCTCCGGCGGCTCGGCGGGCTACGATCACAAGGGCATGGGCATCACCGCCCGTGGCGCCTGGGAGTCGGTCAAGCGGCACTTCCGTGAGCTGGGCGTGGACACCCAGACCCAGGACTTCACGGTCGTCGGCATCGGCGACATGTCCGGTGACGTGTTCGGCAACGGCATGCTGCTGAGCGAGCACATCCGCCTGGTCGCCGCCTTCGACCACCGGCACATCTTCATCGACCCCGAGCCGGACGCGGCCGTCTCCTACGCCGAGCGCCGCCGCCTGTTCGAGCTGCCGCGCTCCTCGTGGGGGGACTACAACGCCGAGCTGATCTCGGCCGGCGGCGGGGTGTTCCCCCGTACGGCCAAGTCGATCCCGGTCAACGCGCACATCCGCGAGGCCCTCGGCATCGAGGCCGGTGTCACCAAGCTGACCCCGGCCGACCTGATGCGGGCGATCCTCAAGGCCCCGGTGGACCTGCTGTGGAACGGCGGCATCGGCACGTACGTCAAGGCGTCCACCGAGTCCCACGCCGACGTCGGCGACAAGGCCAACGACGCCATCCGCGTCGACGGCCGCGACCTGCGGGTCCAGGTCGTCGGCGAGGGCGGCAACCTGGGCTTCACCCAGCTCGGCCGGATCGAGTGCGCGACGCAGGGCGCCCGGATCAACACCGACGCCATCGACAACAGCGCCGGTGTGGACACCTCCGACCACGAGGTGAACATCAAGGTCCTGCTGAACGGCCTGGTCGCGGAAGGCGACATGACCGTCAAGCAGCGCAACAAGCTGCTCGCCGAGATGACCGACGAGGTCGGCGCCCTGGTGCTGCGCACCAACTACGCGCAGAACACGGCGATCGCCAACGCGCTCGCCCAGTCCAAGGACATGCTCAACGCGCAGCAGCGCTTCATGAAGCACCTGGTGCGCGAGGGCCACCTGGACCGGGCGCTGGAGTTCCTGCCCACCGACCGGCAGATCCGTGAGCGGCTGGCCGCGGGGAACGGCCTGACCGGTCCGGAGACGGCCGTCCTGCTGGCGTACACGAAGATCACGGTCGCCGAGGAGCTGCTGCACACCTCGCTGCCGGACGACCCGTACCTGCGTGGCCTGCTGCACGCCTACTTCCCGGCCCCGCTGCGCGAGCAGTTCGCCGAGCGGATCGACAACCACCCGCTGCGCCGTGAGATCACGACGACCGTCCTGGTCAACGACACGGTCAACACGGGCGGTACGACCTATCTGCACCGCCTGCGGGAGGAGACCGGCGCGTCGCTGGAGGAGATCGTCAGGGCGCAGACGGTGGCCCGCACGATCTTCCGCTCGGCCCCGGTGTGGGACGCGGTCGAGGCGCTGGACAACCAGGTCGAGGCCGATGTCCAGACCCGTATCCGCCTGCACTCGCGCCGACTGGTCGAGCGCGGCACGCGCTGGCTGCTGAACAACCGGCCGCAGCCGCTGGAGCTCGCCGAGACCGTCGAGTTCTTCTCCGAGCGGGTCGGGCAGGTGTGGGCGGAGCTGCCCAAGCTGCTCAAGGGCGCGGACCTGGAGTGGTACCAGGAGGTCTACGACGAGCTGTCCGGCGTCGGCGTCCCGGACGAGCTGGCCACGCGCGTGGCCGGGTTCTCCTCCGCCTTCCCGGCGCTCGACATCGTCTCGGTGGCCGACCGCATGGGCAAGGACCCGATGGATGTCGCCGAGGTGTACTACGACCTCGCCGACCGCCTGCACATCACCCAGCTGATGGACCGCATCATCGAGCTGCCGCGCGCCGACCGGTGGCAGTCCATGGCCCGTGCGGCGATCCGTGAGGACCTGTACGCGGCGCACGCGGCACTGACCGCGGACGTGCTGGCCGCGGGCAACGGCACCGCCACGCCGGAGCAGCGCTTCAAGGTGTGGGAGCAGAAGAACGGGGCGATCCTGTCCCGGGCGCGTTCCACTCTCGAGGAGATCCGCAGCTCGGACGCGTTCGACCTGGCCAACCTGTCGGTGGCGATGCGGACGATGCGCACGCTGCTGCGCACGCACTCGTAACACGCGGGAGGCCGACCCGTACATGAGGGCGGCCCCGGACCTTTCCGGTCCGGGGCCGCCCTCATGCCGTCCACGCTCCCGCCCACGCAGTCTTCCTGCCGTCGGCCCGTCTTCCTGCCGTCGGCCAGGAAACGCCGCACGCCGAATTTACCCTTTCCTGCTAAACGGGATCATTCGTATAAAGTTGCCGCGTGAACTCCCTCGGCAGTCGCACCCGGCTCCTGCGTCATGCGCACCGCGCCGCCTGAGGCACCGTCAGCGGATGCGGCCGTCGCCCGGCCGTCCACTGCCCCGGCAGGGGCCTACGCGCCCCGCGTGGCCGCCGCCTTCCTCGTCGCCCTGCTGCTCCTGGTGGTCGTCCGGCTGCCCTGGGCCGGCGACCTGGGCATGCACGCGGCGACCATCCAGCGGCTGCGCCACAGCCTGTTCCACCCCGGCAATCCGCTCGTCGACGCCGACACCCCGAGCCCGTACTACTCGCCGTGGATGGTGCTGCTCGGCTGTGTCGCCCGGGCCGGCGGGCTGTCGGTGTTCGTGGTGCTGCGGCTCGCCGCGCTCACCGGGCTCACACTGCTCGCGACGGGCGTCTGGCGGTACGTCAGGACCCTGAGCGCGCACCGGGCCGCGCCCGCGCTTGCCGCTCTGAGCCTGGTGCTCCTGTGGGGTACGGAGCTCATCAACTGGAGCGGCTTCCTCTCCCTCAACTCCCTCGCGCTGACGGTGTCGTACCCGAGCGTGTTCGCCCTCGGCCTCGCGTTCCACCACTGGGCCTGGCTCACGAGGGCGTTGCGCACGGCGGCCGGGTGGGAGGTGTGGCTGGGGCTCGGGGCGCTGTGGGCGCTGATCCTGCTGTGCCATCAGTTCACCGGTGTCGTCGCCACGCTCGGCGGTCTCGCCGCGGTGCTCGCGGCCCGGCCCCCGCGGGCCCTGTGGCCGCGGCTCGGCGCCGGGGCGGCCCTGGGGCTGCTGGTGCTGTGGCTGTGGCCGTACTACGACTTCTTCGCCCTGTTCTCGGCCGGAGACGATCTGGAGGAGGTGCACCGGGCCCTGTACGAGCAGTTCCTCGGCCGCTACTGGCTGGCCCTGCTCGGAGTGGCCGCGCTGGTCCCGCGGTGGCGGCGCGACCGGCGCGACCCGCTGGTGATCTTCTTCCTGCTGGGCGCGCTGATGTGCGCCGCGGGCTTCGTCACCGGCCACTACGCCTGGGGCCGGACCCTGCCCGCCGCCCTCGTCCCGGCGCAGCTCGCCGCCGCGCTGGAGGTGGTGCGCAGCGGGCCGCGGACCGTGCGGATCCGCTGGGCATGGGTGCTGGGCGGCGCGCTGGCCCTGGGCGCGTGGGCCCAGGCGGGCGTGCTCGGGTACGCGGTCGGGCGCGAGGCGCTGCCGGACGTGCTCGCGGCCGGCTACACCCGGACGTGGAACGGGTACTACTGGATCACGCCGTACGTGAAGTACGGGGACGTGGTCATGGCCCGGGACCTGCCCTCCCGGCTGATCCCGGCCTACGGTCCCTACACCGTCGCCCCCGGCTACCCGGACTTCTTCCTGCCGGACGAGTCGAGGCGGGAGTGGGCGGTGCGGCGCTACTACACGCGCCGCACGCCGGAGGACGTACGCCGGGACATCCTGCGCACCTATGACGTGCGCTGGGTCGTGGACCGGAGTACGCCCCGCCGCGATCCGGAACTGCGCGTGGTGACCCGCGGTCCGGACGGCCAGATCCTGTACGCGGTGACGCCCTGACCGGCCCGCCGCGGGCGTGGGGCGCGGGCTACCGCTTGGCCTTCTTCTTGTCGGAGCCGCCCGTGAAGGCCTCATAGGCCGCGAGGACCTCCTCGGTGGGGCCGTCCATGCGCAGTTCGCCGCGTTCCAGCCACAGGACGCGCTCGCAGGTGTCGCGGATGGAGGAGTTGCTGTGGCTGACCAGGAACACGGTGCCGGCCTCGGCGCGCAGCTCGCGGATCCGCTTCTCCGAGCGCCGCTGGAAGGAGCGGTCACCGGTGGCCAGTGCCTCGTCGATCAGCAGGACGTCGTGGTCCTTGGCTGCGGCGATGGAGAAGCGCAGCCGGGCGGCCATGCCGGAGGAGTACGTGCGCATCGGGAGCGAGATGAAGTCGCCCTTCTCGTTGATGCCGGAGAAGTCGACGATGCCCTGGTAGCGCTCCCTGATCTCCTCGCGGGACATGCCCATGGCCAGTCCGCCGAGGAGGACGTTGCGCTCGCCGGTCAGGTCGTTCATCAGCGCCGCGTTCACGCCGAGCAGCGAGGGCTGGCCGTTGGTGTAGATCCTGCCGTTCTCCACGGGCAGCAGTCCGGCGACCGCCTTGAGCAGCGTGGACTTGCCGGAGCCGTTGGTGCCGATCAGGCCGATGGCCTCGCCCTTGTAGGCGACGAACGAGACCTTCTTGACCGCGTGCACCCGGCGTACGCCGGCCGCCTTCTCCGCCTTCTCGCGGCGCAGGATCCGGTTGAGGGCGGCGGTCGCGGAGCCCCGGCCGGAGCCGGTGCCGTTGACCCGGTAGACGATGTCGACCCCGTCGACGACGACGGTGGGGACCCTGTCGGTGTTCAGCTCAGCCACGGCCGTACGTCTCCTCAGCCTTCCAGAAGTAGATGAAGCCGCCGACCCCGGCGAGCAGGGCCCAGCCCACTGCGAAGGCCCACACATGGTGGGGGAGCTGGTGGGCCTTGAAGCTGTCGATCAGCGCGAAGCGCATCAGGTCGATGTAGACGGCGGCCGGATTGGACTGCAGCAGCACCTTCAGGACGTGCGGCATGTGGCTGCGGTCCAGCGTCTTGTCGATGCTCCACATCACGCCGGAGGTATACATCCAGGTGCGCAGGAGGAACGGCATCAGCTGGGCGATGTCCGGGGTCCTGGCGCCCATCCGGGCCATGATCATGGAGACGCCGGCGTTGAACACGAACTGGAGGAGCAGCACCGGGACGGCCAGCGCCCACGACATGGAGGGCGTCATGCCGAAGCAGAACAGGATCGCCACCAGGGCGACCATCGAGAACAGCAGTTGCTGGAGCTGCTGAAGCGCGAAGGAGACCGGCAGCGCGGCCCGCGGGAAGTGCAGGGCCCGCACCAGGCCCAGGTTGCCGGAGATCGCCCGGGTGCCCGCCATGATCGAGTTCTGGGTGAACGTCCAGATGAACACGCCCGTCACCAGGAACGGGATGTAGTCCGCGACGCCGCGGCTGGTGCCCATGAGGATGCCGAAGATGAAGTAGTACACCGCCGCGTTCAGGAGCGGGGTGGCGACCTGCCAGATCTGGCCGAGCTTCGCCTGGCTGTACTGGGAGGTGAGCTTGGCGGTGGCGAAGGCGCTGATGAAGTGGCGCCGCGCCCAGAGCCGGCGGACGTACTCGGGCAGGGAGGGGCGGGCGCCGCTGACCGACAGGCCGTGGCGAGTGGCGAGCGCCGAGAGGGGGTGCTCGGCCGCGGCCGGTGTGTGGGGCGGTGTGTGGAGGGCCTGGCTCACATCCGCTGCTTTCGCTCGGGGGGAGGTGGTGCGGGGGTCCGGCTCCGGGTCGCCGATCGTTTCCTTACGGTTCTCTTTAGGTTTTCTTACGTCGGAACGGGACCGTATCGTCGCAACGTGAGCGTACGGCGAAGGTACGCCGCAACGCAACCGTTTCGTCGTAACGCCCTATGCTTGGCCCCATGACGACGAACGCCGACGAGCCCCAGACGCGCCCCCGCCGCCGGGTCCCCGCCGGAGCGGCCGTGCTCCGCGAGGACGTGACGGAGGCGATCCGTGCGGCCGTCTTCGAGGAACTGGCGTCCGTCGGCTACGCGCGGACGTCCATCGAGGGGATCGCGCGGCGCGCGGGCGTCGGCAAGACGGCCGTCTACCGCCGGTGGCGTTCCAAGCTGCATCTGGTGCTGGACATCGTCTCGGCGCTCGCCGTGCAGGGCCTGCCCGCGCCGGACACCGGCTCCCTGGAGAGCGATCTGCGGCTGCTGTACGAGGTGACCTCCCGGGCCCTGCGCCACCCCATCGCCTCGCAGATCATCCCCGACCTCCAGGCGGAGGCGGCCCGCAATCCGGACATCGCCGAGGCCATGCAGAAGGCCCTGCGCGACGGTCAGGAGAGCGTGGCGAGCAGCATCCTGGCGGCGGCCGAGCGCCGTGGCGAGACCAGCCCCGGTCTGGACCGGGACCTGGCCCTCGACCTGATCTCGGGCCCGCTGTACTGGCGCGCGGTCGTCATCCGCACGCCGAAGCTCCCCAAGGGCTACCTGAACGCCCTCGCCCGCGGCACGGCCGAGGCGCTCAAGGCCCTCTGACCACGGGGCCACGCAGGCGAGGACGCCATCGGGGCCGCGGGCGCGGCAAACCCGATGGCGTCCTCGGGCGGTGTCAGGGCCGGGGGTGGTGGTGGAGCCAGCCCTCCCAGGCGGTGGTGATCATGTCGCGGAGGTCGCGGCGGGCCTTCCAGCCGAGTTCCACCGTGATCCGCTCGGCGGAGGCGACGACGCGGGCGGGGTCGCCGGGGCGGCGGGGGACGACCGTCGGAGGGCTGTCGTGACCGGTGACGGCGTTGATCGTGTCGATCATCTCGCGCACCGAGACCCCTTCCCCGCGGCCGATGTTCAGCGTGAGGTCGCGACCCGGGGAGGAGCGCAGGGCGCGCGCCGCGGCCACGTGGGCCTCCGCGAGGTCCGCCACGTGGATGTAGTCACGGATGCAGGTGCCGTCCGGCGTGGGGTAGTCGTCCCCGAAGATGAGCGGGGACCTGTCCTCGGTCAGCCGTTCGAAGACCATCGGGACCAGGTTGAAGACCCCGATGTCCGCCAGCTCCGGGTTCGCCGCGCCCGCCACGTTGAAGTACCGCAGGGACGCCGTCGACAGGCCCGTCGCCCGGCCGGTCGCGCGCACCAGCCACTCGCCGGCCAGCTTCGTCTCGCCGTACGGCGACATCGGCGCGCACGGCGTCTCCTCCGTGACCAGGGCGTCGTTCCCGGCGGCGTACGGCATGCCGTACACGGCCGCCGAGGAGGAGAACACGAAGGACCCGACCCCGGCCTCCGTCCCGGCCTCCAGCAGGACCCGCAGGCCCTCGACGTTCTGCCGGTAGTAGAGCAGGGGCTGCTCCACCGACTCGCCCACCTGCTTCTTCGCCGCCAGGTGGACGACACCGGTCACCTCGTGCTCGGCGAGGACGCGCGCCACCCGGTCGCCGTCCAGCGTGGAGCCCTCCACCAGCGGGACGCCCTGCGGGACGCGCTCGGCGATGCCGGTGGACAGGTCGTCGTACACCACCGCCCGCTCGCCCGCCTCGGTCATCGCGTGGACGACGTGCGCTCCGATGTAGCCGGCGCCGCCGGTGATCAGCCAGGTCATGCGGGCGTCTCCTCGTCAGTTGGCCCAGGTCGTCGGGGGAATGCGGATCGTGGCGCGCTCACCGGGACGCGGCCCGTTGGAGCAGACGGCGCAGCCTGCCGCGCAGCACGGACGTCACCCCGCTCAGTCCCGCCGCCAGCCGCAGTGCCAGCGCGCCGGAGTGCGTGGCGTAGGGCTGGACGAGCAGGACGCCGTAGCGCACGCTCGGTACGACACGGCGGCGCAGCAGACCGGCGCCCGCGTGCGCGTGTGCCGTCACCTCACGGCTCGCGCCGTCGGTGAACCGCACCCGTAGCCGCAGGTCCCAGGTGCCGGCCCCCAGCTCCGCTAGCTCCACGGCCGTCTCGGCCGACCAGGTGCCGTCCGCGGACGGCGTGAGCGGGACGGCGGCGTGCTGGACCGTGCGCCCCGCCTCCCGGTGCCGCCACTCCACCTCCAGGGCCTCGGGCCCGGCGGACGCCACCCTGCCGTACAGGTCGTGCAGGCGCAGCCGCAGCAGGCTGGTGCCCGCGTGGGGGCGCAGTTCCGCGGCCACGGCCAGCGGCAGGACGTGGACCGGCCGGACCAGGTAGGGCTCCAGGCTGATCTGGGGAAGATCGTCCGCCCAGACGGGGGTGCCGTCCTTGTCCCGGGTGTAGGGCGGGCACAGCCGGGACGGGCGGGCGGCGAACTCCTTCAGGCGCGCCAGATCCCGCGGCTCGGGCGACGCGAGAATCACCCGTCCGAGTAGGCGTCCGGAGGCCGTCGGGTTGACCGCCCAGTCGGCCGCGTCGTACTCGCCGAGGTACTCCCGCGTGTGGTCCCACCACGCGCGCCGGTACTCCGCGTCGCGCAGGCCCAGCTCACGCGCGTACATGCGCAGTTCGTGGTCGAGGAACTTGGCGCGGGCCGCCCGCGCGAGCTTCTTCTGACCGGCGTTCAGCAGGATGTCGTACGCCGACCGGCTGGCCTCGGTGCGCGCCTGCCAGTTCTCGATGTCCGAGCGGTCCAGCGAGATCGACAGCTGTCCGGCCGACCGGCGCACGTTCCACACGTAGACCTGGTCCGGGATGAGAGCCATGCGCGGCCCGGCGGCCAGCACACGCGCGGTGAACACGAAGTCCTCGTAGGGGAAGCGCCCTTCGGGGAAGCGGATCGCGTGCTCGCGCAGGAAGTCGGTGCGGTACAGCTTGTTGACGCACAGGGTGTCGTGCACGAGGCGAGGGAGGTGCGCGGGGTGCGCGAGGACGGCGCCCTCGGCGTACAGCTTGCCCTGCCACGGTACTTCGCGCCCGGAGGGCAGCTCACGGCGCACGCACAGGCCGCTGACGACCGCGGCCCGCTCCTCGCGGGCGGCGGCGAGCAGCGCGTCCACCGCGCCCGGCGGCAGTACGTCGTCGCTGTCGAGGAACATCACGTACGACGTCGTGACCGCGTCGATGCCGGTGTTGCGCGGGGTGCCGCAGCCGCCGCTGTTCTCCTCGCGCCGGATCACCCGCACTCTCGGTTCGGCCGCGGCCAGCCGGTCGAGCAGCTCGGAGGTGCCGTCGGTCGAGCAGTCGTCGACGGCGACGACCTCGCTGACGGCGGGGCCCTGCGCTAGTGCCGAACGCATGGCGTCGGCTATGTGGGCGGCGTCGTTGTAACCGATCACGACAACGCTGACGTCGGCTGAAGGGTGGGGCTGCAGAGGCATGGAGTCCACGAGCGGGAATAGTAGGGGCGGTCGGTATTCTCCCGTTAAGAGGGACTTAGAGTCCCGTGCGGAAGACGGTGTGCGCCTGGCTCGGGTTCCCCTTCCTGCGTCATCAATTTCGTCGATCGCCACAACCGGGCAAAAGAGAATAGCGCGGCGGCGGCCAGCAGACCGTTGCGCATCACCATGAGCGCGCAACCCGTCCACGTGCAGGACGCCACCTGGTGGTACAGCGCGGGATAGGCGATCACGCTGACCAGGCTCGCCGACGCGATCAGCGCGGCGGCCGGCCGCTGCGTGGTCAGCGGCGACGTCAGGCACACCGCCGCGAGGCCGAGCAGCCACACCATGTACTGCGGGCTGATCACCCGGCTGGTCACGGTGAACAGCAGGACGGCGCTCAGCGCGGCGTCGTACGGGGTCGCGGGCGTCCAGTGCCGGGCCCGGATCCGCCACAGCAGCAGCAGTCCGAAGGCGCTCGCCGACAGGGCCAGCGAGAGATGCGCGACGGTGGACACGTACGGTCCGGTGAACTCCAGGGACCCGTACCGGTAGCGCACCCGCCCCGGCCAGCCGGCGTGCGTGGCCAGCGCGAGCGCGGTGCCGCCCAGCGACTCGATCTGCACGCCCCGGCCGCCCTGCTGGCGAGCGAAGGCGAGCGGGTTCCTGAACAGGACGGCGAGGACGGTCAGCGCGACGGCGCCGGTGGCGGCCGCCCAGGTCAACGCCGAGCGGGTCGGACGGCCCCGGGGGAGTCCGAGCAGCGCCAGGACCGGCCACACCTTCACCAGGGCGCCCAGCGCGGCGAGCGCGCCGCACGCGCGCGGGGAGCGCGACAGGGTCAGCAGGGACAGCACGGCCAGGGCGGTCGCCTGGACGTCGTAGCGGGCCAGCGGCACGTGCAGCAGCAGGGGCAGGCCCAGCGTCCAGTAGCCGGCCCCGCGCAGGCTGCGGTCCGGCCGGCTGCCCGCGTGCGCCAGCGCCAGCGTGACCAGCGCGTCGACGGCGACGGTGAGTGCCACGAACGCCTGGAAGTAGGTCAGGCCCGGCAGCAGCGCGGGCGACAGCAGCACCGGACCGGCGCCCGGCGGGTACTGCCACAGCGTGTCGTGCGCCGGGAACGCGCCGTGGGACAGCAGCACGTGCCAGTGCTGGTACAGCTTCCACACCTCGCGCGCCACCGAGCCCCGGCCGAGCAGGGGCAGTCCGTTGTGGGCGAGCAGCCACAGCATCAGGGCGCGCGTGAGGAGCCAGGCGACCGTCAGGCCGAGGAGGCGGTGTCTCGTCGACGGACGCGCGGAAAGACGCGTCACGCTCTGGAAGGCACTCATCACGGCGGATCGTAATCCGATGGAAAGCCGTATATGTGCTGATACGCGTCCTGGTCGACAAGAGCCTGCCAAGTGGACCAAACCGGCCCCGGCACCCTCACCGGGTTCGCCGGGGTCATCGGGTGACCGGGCTCCGCTCGTCCGGCAGGCTGCGGGGACGCGGGCCGGGGACGTCCGCCGCGGGCCGGAGCGCCACACGCTCCAGCAGCAGCGGCACCCCCACCACCGGCAGCAGCCAGGCCACCACGATCAGCCGTTCGCCCCACACGGTGATGTCGGGATGTGCCGCCTGGGTGAGGAACCCGGTGAACGCCGTCGCCACCACGAAGAGCCCGAAAGCCCCCCGCCGCCGCAGCGCACCCCACGCGCCGGCGGCGAGCAGGGCGGCGAACAGCGGCTGCCACAGCTGACGGCGCAGCCACTCCAGCCAGAAGGCGCCCTCCAGCCGCAGCAGCTCCGGCCAGGGGCGATCGCGGTCGGGCAGGGCGTAGTGGCCGGTGAGCAGGTCCTGAACGCTGTCGGTCCCGGTCGGGTAGCGCAGCGCCCGCGCCAGGAGCACCGTGCCGACGGCGGCTCCGCAGGCCACCGCGGTGACCGCCAGGACGCCCCGCCCCGCCGGGCGCCGCAGCGTCCACCGCCGTACGGCGACGGCCGCGCCCGCGGACGCCAGGCTCAGGCCGAGGAACAGCGCCTGGGAGTGCTTGACCGTGAACAGCGCGAGCAGCGCGCCCGCGACCGGGACGGTGCCGGCCCGTGCGCGCCCGTCCAGCGCCAGCGAGCAGCCCCACAGCGCCGCCAGGGTCAGCGCCAGCATCAGGCCCTCGGTCATCGGGCGCATGGCCGTCGTGCCGCACGGCAGCACGTAGTAGAGGGCCTGGCCGGTCAGCGCCAGGGGCGCCGGCACACGCCGGCCGCGCAGCACCAGGAAGACGAGGACGCCGCCCACCGCGGTGACGACGACGCCCGCCGCCCACACGCCCCATGTCACACCGAACACCGTGATGAAGGGGATCAGGAACACCGGATAGCCCGGGCGCGCCTCGAAGATCCGCATGAAGCGCTCCGGCATGAACGGCAGGGTGTGCCCGCCGGTCTGCCCGGCCCTCAACCGTGCCTCCACCTCGCGTCGCAGCCCGGACCGGCACGCGTCCGCCACCCGGGCCGCCGGGCTCGGCTCACGGAAGCGCAGCACGTCCACGCTCCGTGCCCGGCTCGCCCGGGCCGCCTTCCCGGCGCACGCGTAGTCGATCGTGACGGCCGCCGTCTCCCGCTTGTCCGCACCGCGCAGACTCAGCGCGTACGACAGGTAGTTCTTGGTGTCGGGGGTGTCCCGGCCGGTGACCGTGCCGAGCTGGAGCAGCGCGAACACGGCGGCCAGGACCAGCACCCAGGTGCCCGGCCGCCCCGCGCGCGGTCTCCACCGGGGCCGTCTCACGAGGGCGCCAGCAGATCGCGGCCGGAGGCCTGGGCGGGCAGGTGGGCGGCCGTTCCGGGGGCCGCGGGCGCCGCCGACGGATCCGGGGTCCACTCCGTGTCCCCGAGGATCAGGGTCCGTACCACCCGCTCGGCCGCCCAGCCGTCGTCGAACTCGCAGAAGCGCTCCCGGAAGCCGGTCCGCAGCCGCGCCGACTCGGCGTCCCGCCAGTCGCCGGAGGTGAACAGGCGCGCCAACTCCTCGTAGGTGCGTGACACATGGCCCGGCGGTTCGGCGGTGATGTCGAAGTAGGCGCCCCGGCTCGCGGTGTACGCGTCCCAGTCGTCGGCGTGCACCACGATCGGGCGGTCCAGGTTCGCGTAGTCGAACATCAGGGCCGAGTAGTCGGTGACCAGCACGTCGGAGGCGAGCATGAGCTCCTCCACGTGCGGCTCGTCGGTCGCGTCGACGAGCACTCCGCGCCGGTGCAGCTCGGCCAGGCCCAGGCCGCGCGCCGGCCCGGTGGCCAGCGAGGGATGCAGGCGTACGACGAGGGTGTGGCCCTCGCCGAGGTCCGCGGCGAACCGGGCCAGGTCGAAGCGTTCGACGTGGCCGCCGCGCCGGTAGTCCCGGCGGGTCGGCGCGTAGAGCACCATCGTGTGCCCGGGCGGGATGCCGAGCCGGTCGCGGTGGGCGGCGCCGTCGTCCGCGCGCGCGGTGACGAGCACGTCGTTGCGCGGGCTGCCGGTGCGCGCGGAGGTGAACCGGCACGGGTAGGCGCGCTCCCAGACCAGCTCGGAGTGGCGGTTGGCGACCAGGCTGTGGTCCCAGCGGTCGGCGCGCTTCAGCAGGCCCGGCACATCGACGCCGTGCCGGGCGCCCGGCTTGCCCAGCAGGTCGGCCGCCATGAACTTCAGCGGGGTGCCCTGATGGGTGTGGATGTGCGTGCTGCCGGGCCGTTTGGCCGGGACGGAGGGCCAGTTGACGTTGTTGACGAAGAACGCGGCCCGGGAGGCGAGCTGCCGGTGGCGCGGGGTGCCGGGCAGGACGTACTCCACGTCCGGCGGCAGCAGCGCGGCCTGCTCCCGGTCGCCGATCACCCACACCCCGCGCAGATGCGGCGCGATCTCGCATGCCTTGCGGTGGACGGCCGCCGGGTCGCCGAGCATGCCCCGGTGCGAGAACGCCGAGTACAGGACGAGGTCCTGGTCCAGGGGCCGGCGGGTGTGCAGCGCGGCCCAGCCGTTCTTGACCCGTCCGGCCGCCGCGCGGCGGATCCGCAGCGCCCGGCGCCCGAGTTCCCGGCCGGCCCGCCCGGCCTGCCGCCTGACCCGGTAGGCGGCCCAACCGCCCTCCAGCATCCGCACCTGACCGCTCGTGTCCGCGTCCGGGGGCCGGTGGGCGCGGAACATCCGGGCCGTACGGCGGAAGAACTCGGCCTTGTCCGAGGGCGGCAGCCGGTCCGGCTTGGCGAGGATGTCCAGGCAGTGCTCGCCCATCTTCCGGTGCAGGTAGGGCCGCCAGCTCGCCAGCTCCGGATGGGAGTCCAGATGGGCGAAGACCCGCTCGTACTGGTCGTGGATGTCGAAGTGCCTGCGGCTGGTGGTGGACAGGATGTTGCCCTGCCGGCGCTGGCGGTAGTACAGGCAGATCCGGTCGAGCGTGGCGATCCGCCGGGCGGTGAGCAGGACGGGGAACGTCCAGGGCGTGTCCTCGTAGTAGCCGGGCGGGAAGACGAAGCCGTGCTCCTCGACGAAGCCGCGGCGGTAGACCTTGTTCCACACCACCATCAGCAGGTCCAGCATCCGCGGGTGTTCGGCGGCGGTGAAGGTGCCCGCCCCCGCCTCGGCAAGCACCGCGGCCAGTACGTTGCGCCGGGTTCCGCCCCACCAGTAGGTGCGGGCGTAGTCGAAGACCAGCACGTCCGGGTCGCCGGTCTCCTCCAGCCGGTCGGCGACGGCGCGCAGGGCGCCCGGGGTGAGGGTGTCGTCGCTGTCGAGGAAGAACAGGAAGTCGCCGGTGGCGAGCGGCATTCCGGCGTTGCGGGCACGGCCGAGGCCGACGTTCTCCGGCAGGTGCAACACCCGGACGCGCGGGTCGCGGGCGGCGTACTCGTCGAGGATGGCGCCGCTGCCGTCGGGGGAGCAGTCGTCGACGGCGATCACCTCGACGTCGGTGAAGGACTGCGTCAGGACCGAGTCCAGGCATTCGCGCAGGAACCCCTGCACCTTGAAGCAGGGGACGATGATGCTGAGGCGGGGCACGGCTGCGTCAGCTCCTCAGTGGGTGGCGGCGGGGGCCGGGACACGCTCGGCGAGCGGGATCACGGGCGGGAGCGCTTCGGGCGGTTCGCCGAGGAACACCCGGCGGACGACCCGCTCGGCGGCCAGGCCGTCGTCGAACTGGCAGAACCGCTGCCGGAACCGGGCGCGCAGCGCCGCCGACTCCGGGCCCGCGTACCCGCCGTCGCGGAAGACCGCCGCCAGTTCCCCCGGTGTGCGGACGACCGGGCCGGGCGGTGTGTCCATGAGGTCGAAGCAGACTCCGCGGATCTCCCGGTAGACCTCCCAGTCGTCGGCGTACACGACGATCGGGCGGTCCAGGTTGGCGTAGTCGAACATGATCGACGAGTAGTCGGTGACCAGCGCGTCCGCGGCCAGGCACACGTCCTCCGCGGAGCGGTGCGCGGTGACGTCGATGATCCGGCCGCCGCTTAGCGGCCCGCCCCGGTCGTAGAAGTAGTGGGCGCGCAGCAGGACGACGACGTCCTCGCCGGCCGCCGCGCAGAAGGCCTCCAGGTCGAGGCCGGGCTCGAAGCCGGTGTGGTGGTCGCGGTGGGTGGGCGCGTACAGGACGGCCCTCTTCCCCTCCGGGACGCCCAGTTCGCGGCGGACGCGGGCCACGTCCTCGGCGCGGGCCGTGCAGTAGACGTCGTTGCGCGGGTAGCCGTACTCCAGGGGCTCGTAGGAGCCGGGGAAGGCCCGTTCCCACACCTCGGTGGAGTGCCGGTTGGAGGAGACGTTGTGGTCCCACCGGTCCACGCGGCGCAGCAGCTTGGTGAAGCTGCCGGACCGCGCCGCGACCACCGGGTACGTCGACTGGTCGCAGCCCATCGTCTTCAGCGGGGTGCCGTGCTGGGTCTGGAGGTGCACGCTGCCGGGGCGTTTGACGACGGCGTCGGCGAAGTTGGCGTTGTTCACCAGGTACTTGGCGCGGGCCAGCACCTTCCAGTAGCGGCGGCTGCCGATCACCGCGTACTCCACGTCCGCGGGGACGGTGTGCTCCTGGCCGGGCTCCACCAGGAACACACCGCGCAGGTGCGGGGCGAGTTCGCGGGCCTTGGCGTGCAGGGCGGCCGGGTTGCAGGCGTATCCCCGGCCCCAGTAGGCGCAGTACACGACGAGGTTCTCGTCGAGTGGGCGGCGCAGGTGCAGGCGGTAGGCGAGACGGGCGCGCAGCCGGGTCCCGCGCGGCAGACGCCGGGCGGCGGTCCCGGCCGTCCGGCCGGCCGCGCACCGTACGCGGAACGCCGTGTACGCGCCCGCCGCCAGCAGCCGGTGCGGCACGCCGGACCGGCCGCGCGGGGTGCGACGGCCCGCCGGGCGGTGGCGCCGGTACAGGCGGTGGGCCCGGCGGAAGAACGCGCGGCGCCGGGCCGCGGGCACCCGTTCCCCGTCCGCGGCCACCGACAGCACCGTGTCGAAGAGCTGCTCGAACAGGGGCGTGAACCGTTCCGCGGGCAGTTTCCCGGCGGCGGCCCGGACGAGCACCCGCTCGGTCTGGTCGAGGAGGTCGAACTGGTGCTCGCCCGGGAGATCGAGCCGGCTGCCCTGCCGGCGCAGCAGATGCCGTACGACGACCCGGCGCAGCACCGCGACGCGCTCGGCCGCGACGGTGACCAGGCCGCCCCAGCCGACATCGGTGAAGTGCCCGTCGGGGAAGACCAGGTCGTGTGCGGTCGCGAAGGAGCGCCGGTAGGCCGCGCTCCACGCGGGCAGCGCCACGCCGGTCAGCTGCGGGGCCTCGGCTGGGGAGAAGGAGGGCGCGCGGACGGTGACCGGCGCGGGCCCGGCCGTGGTGGCGGGTTCGCCGTCCCACCAGGGGCACCGCTCGTGCTCGAAATACAGCACGTCGACCTCGCCCGTCTCCTCGAGGCGGGCGGCCAGCGCGGCCAGCGCGCCCGGCGCCAGGACGTCGTCGCCGTCGAGGAACAGCAGGTAGAGGCCGCTCGCCGCGCGCGCCCCGGCGTTGCGCGCCGCGCCGAGGCCCTCGCACGGGGGCGAGTGCACCAGGACCACCCGCGAGTCCCGCGCCGCGTGGTCGGCGGCGACGCCGGCGGCCGGGGCGGCCGGGCCGTCGCACACCGCGATCAGCTCGAAGTCTCCGAAGGACTGGGCGAGGACCGAGTCCAGCGCCAGGGACAGCCGGCCCGCGACACCATGCGACGGGACGACGATGCTGAATCGGGGCATTCTGCTCTTTCTTGTGTTGATTCGGTCCGCTGTGTGCATACGGACTCCCAAAAGAGCAAACGGTGTTCAAAGGCTCCGGGTGACGGTCTGCCGGCCGGCGGGTTGCCGCAGGGTTGCGAGCGGGCATCGGATCGGGGGCAGGCCGGCGCCGGCCCGCCCCCGAGTTCCGCTCGAACGTCCTTACTTGACCGCGCCCGCCATCACGCCCGAGACGAACTGCCGCTGGAAGGCGAAGAACACGGCCAGCGGGATCACCATGGAGATGAACGCCCCGGGCGCCAGCACGTCGATGTTGTTGCCGAACTGGCGTACCTGCGTCTGGAGGGCGACCGTGATCGGCTGCGTGCCGGACTTGGTGAACACCAGCGCGACCAGCATGTCGTTCCACACCCACAGGAACTGGAAGATGCCCAGGCTCGCGATCGCGGGCCCGCCGAGCGGCATCACCACGCGGGCGAACAGCCGCAGTTCACCGGCGCCGTCGAGGCGGGCCGCCTCCAGCAGCTCGCGGGGGATCTCCGCGAAGAAGTTCCGCAGCAGGAACACCGCGAACGGCAGGCCGTAGCCCGTGTGGAACAGGATCACCCCGAAGATCGTGCCGAACAGGCCGAGCTTGCCGAACAGTTCGGCGATCGGGATGAGCGCGACCTGCACCGGCACGACCAGCAGGCCGACCACGGCCAGGAACCACCAGTCCCGGCCGGGGAACTCCATCCACGCGAAGGCGTAGCCCGCCAGCGAGCCGACGAGGACCACCAGGATCGTCGCCGGCACGGTGATCAGCACCGTGTTCACGAGGGAATCGGTGATGTCGCCGTTCTCCAGCAGTTTCCGGTAACTGCCGAAGGTGAGCTGCGCGGGCTTGCTGAAGACCGTCCACCAGCCGCTCGCGCTCATGTCCTCGGGCGCGCGCAGCGACGACAGCAGCAGGCCGATCGTGGGAACCAGCCAGAACAGGCCCACCACGATCAGGAAGACGCGCAGCGCGCCGCCGCTCACGGCCTCCGCCAGCCGCGACCCCAGGGACGGCTTCGCCTTCACGGCCTCGGGAACGGGCGCCGCCTTCGTCGGACTCCCGGTCTGCGCCGTCATCGCCGCACCTCCCGCCGCAGCCTGCGCATGTTGAACAGCATCACCGGGACGACCAGCAGCAGGAGGAACACCGCGATGGCACTGGCGATGCCGGGTTGACCCTCCGAGAAGCCCTTGCGGTACAGCTCCAGCGCCAGCACGTTGGCGTCGTCCTGGGAGGAGCCCGGGGCGATGATGAAGACCAGGTCGAAGATCTTCAGCACATTGATCATCAGGGTGACCGCGACGACCGCGAGCACGGGCGCCAGCAGCGGCACGGTGACCCTGCGGAACACCTGCCACTCGTTGGCGCCGTCGACCCGGGCCGCCTCCAGCAGTTCCCTGGGCACGCCCGCGAGCCCGGCGGCGATCAGCACCATCGCGAACCCGGCCCACATCCACACGTACGCCCCGATGATGGCCGGGGTCACCAGCGCCGGGCCCAGCCAGTCCACGCCGTTGTACGGCGCGTTGAAGTTGCTCGCCGGAAGCCTCAGCCGAGCGCCGTCCGCCTGGGCGGGCAGCGCGAACGTGCCGTCGTCGGCTGCCTTCGTCGACGCGACCACCCTGCCGTCCTTGACCGCCTCGATCCGCATCCCGGCGTAGCCGAACTCCGGCGGGTCGACCGCGCCGAGCCTCCCGACGCCCTTGCCGCGCGTGAAGTCCTGCCAGGCCGTGCCGGTGAGCCTCCCGGCCTCCGGCTCGGCCCGTACGGCCCTCTTCGCGCTCCTCGGCATCTGTTCGGGGGCGACGCCGACGAGGGGCAGGGCCACCCACTCGCCGGTGCGGACCGTGGCCGAGGTGACGAAGCCGCCCCGGTCCGGCCTCAGCGGCGAGTCGCGGCCCGGGTGGGCCTTCGGGAACGCCGAGGACTGCGCGAAGGTGTCGTGCACCCCGACCCACACCGCGTTGGCGACGCCCCGGTCCGGGTCCTGGTCGTACACCAGCCGGAAGATGATCCCGGCCGCCAGCATGGAGATCGCCATCGGCATGAAGACGACCAGCTTGAACGCCGTTCCCCAGCGCACCCGTTCGGTCAGCACCGCGAAGACCAGGCCGAGCGCGGTGGCGACCGCCGGCGCGAACACCACCCAGACGATGTTGTTCTTCAGCGCGGTGCGGATGCCGTCGTCGGTGAACAGGGCCTTGTAGTTGTCGAATCCGGCGAATCCGTCGCCGGAGGCGTTGTAGAAGCTGCGGACGACCGAGTACCCGATGGGGTAGACCACGAGCGCGCCGAGCAGCACCAGGGCGGGCAGCAGGAAGAGGGCCGCCACGGTCCTGCGGGTGCCGGTCACGCTCTTGCGACGACGGGGCGCGGCGGGACCCGTCGGGGCTCCCGCCGCCGTGGCCGGCGCCATCGCCGGATCAGCTCCCGCCGCCGTACGCCGCCGCCGCGTCCTTCTCCAGCCTCGCCTGGGTGCCCGCGACGTCCGACGGGTTCTTCAGGAAGTCCTGGAGTTCCTTCCACTCGCCCTTGCCGGGCGTGCCGCCGAAGGCCTGCGGGGCCTGGTCGGACATGTCGAAGCGGAAGTCGTCGCCCGAGTCGATCAGCGCCTTGGCGATCTTCTGCTGGACCGCGTTCGGATACGCCGAGCCGGGCACGTTCCTGTTCGGCGACAGGTAGCCGCCGAGCTTCGCCTGGATCGTCGCCGCGTCCGCCGAGGCCAGGAAGGTGACCAGGGCCTGGGCCGCCTTGGAGTCCTTCAGGATCACGGCCGCGTCGCCGCCGGAGACGACCGGCGGGGCTGAGCCCACGGCCGGGAACGGGAACACCTTCGCGTCCGTGCCCACCTCGGCCTTGGTCTCGCCGATGTTGACCTGGGCGAAGTCGCCCTCGTAGACCATGCCGGCCTTCGGCTGGTCGCCGCCGGTGAAGGTCTGGGTCACCGAGGCCGGGAACTCGGTCTGGAGGGCGCCGTCCGGGCCGCCCGCGATGTAGTCCTTCTTCGACCAGATCTGGGCGAGCGTGGTCAGCGCGTCCCTGACGGACGGATCCGTCCACTTGATCTTGTGCTGGGCGAGCTGGTCGTACTTCTCCGGGCCCGCCTGCGAGAGGTAGACGTTCTCGAACCAGTCGGTGAGGGTCCAGCCGTCGGCGCCGCCCACGGAGAACGGGGTGACCCCGGAGTCGTAGACCTGTTGCGCGGCGCTCAGCAGGTCCTTCCAGGTCTTGGGCTCGCTCGCGCCCGCGTCCTCGAAGACCTTGGCGTTGTACCAGATCAGCGACTTGTTGGCGGCCTTGTAGTAGGCGCCGTACTGCGTGCCGTCGACCTTGCCGATGTCCTGCCAGCCCCGCGAGTAGTTCTTGGTGAGCTGTGCCTGTGCCTCCGGGCCCAGCGGCTTGGCCCATTTCTTGTCCACGGCCTGTTTGATGGCACCGGGCTGCGGAAGCAGCGCCACGTCCGGCGGTTGGCCGCCCGCGATCTTGGAGCCGAGGAAGTTGATGATCGGGTCCTGGGCGGGGACGAAGGTGACCTTGGCGCCGGTGCGTGTCTCGAACTCGGCGAGGACCTGCTTGAAGTTCTTCTGCTCACCGCCGGTCCACACGGCGGCGACCTCCAGCGTCGCGCCGTCCAGCTTGGGGAGGGTGACGCCGCCGCCGGGCTTCGTGCCCATGCTCTGGTCGTCGCCGCTCTTCTTGTCGTCGCTTCCGCCGCCGCACGCGGTGAGGGAGAGGGCCAGTGCTCCCGCGGCGACGGCCGCCGCGGTCCTGGCGGCCCTGTGGCTGAGGATGGTGCTGCTCGTGCTGCGCATGACTGCCCCGTTCTCCGCTTCTCGTCGAACGTCCGAGCGCTGTCCCGTGGGCTCTGGTGTACGCCGGGGTCCGGGAGTCGGCAAGGGCGCCCACGGTGTCAACCGGGCGATCGTGACCACGTCGTGACGCAGAGTCAGCTACTGATCGCGGCGGCGGGAGCCGGTGACGTGGGGCTGGTGACGGTGGCGGGGCCGATGGTGGCGGCGGGGCGTGGTTAGAGCAAGGAGGGAATGCGGGCCGCCGACACCTCCCGCGCCGCCCGCTCCAACGCGCTTGCCAGCAGGGCCAGATCCGTCGGCCCGTTGCCCAACTCCCGTACCGAGCGCCGGGTGGGCGGGTCGCCCATGCGGTGCCACTCCAGGGGTACGACCGTGGGGCGCTGGGTCGCCGTGCGCGGAATGCGGCCCGTGACGCGGCCGCCCTGGAACGCCGTCACCCGGCCGTCCGCACAGGCCAGCCGGCCGCGTCCGGGCGCCGGCTCGTCCGGCCCCTGGGCCGGCGCGTCCAGCGAGACCCGCAGCGCGGCCCGGCGCGCCGGTTCGGTCTGCGCCGTACGGCCGCCGGGCGTGGTGGCCGCCACCAGGTGGACGCCGAGGCGCTCGCCCTCGCGGGCCACCGCCTCCAGCGCGCGGACGACCGACCCGGCCGAGGGCCGGCCGGGCGAACCGAGCGAGGGGGAGACCAGGGCGTCGAGGTCGTCGACGACCACCACCAGCCGGGGCAGCGGCGGCGCGGCCTCCGCCTGCCGGCGGGCGGAGGCGGGCCTCAGTCGCATCGTCGAACTGGGCGGGCTGTCGAGGTCTCCCGCACCGCCGGCGCCCGGTCCGGTCGGGTCCGTGCCGGTGTGCCCCGGGGGGAACGCGCCGTGGACGGCCGCCGCGCGCTGGGCGGCCCGGGCCGCGTCCGCGCCGGCAGTCCTCGGGCCGGGCAGAGCCGAGTGGGCCGTGCCGGGGCCGGTGGGGTCCGTGGGGGTGTGGCCGGGCTCGTACGCGCGGCGGGCCGACGTCCCCTGCTGAGAGGTGCCGGTGTGGGAGCCGGCCGTGTCAGTGCCCGTTGACCTGGGGCCGGGCGGGGCCGTGTAGGCCGTGCCCGTGCCGGTGTGGCCGGGCTCGTACGTGCCGCGGGGCGCCGCCCCCGGCTGCGGGGTGCCGGTCGTCCTCGGGCCGGGCAGAGCCGAGTGGGCCGTGCCTGCGCCCGTGTGGCCGGGCTCGTACGCGCTGCGGGGCGCCGCCCCCCGCTGCGGGGTGCCCGTGGTGGGGGAGTCGGCAGCGCCCGCGTAGGCCGAGGCCGGGCCGGGTGTGCCGGAGGGGGCCGGTGTGCGTTGGGGGACGAGGCGGCCGGAGACCTCGCGGCGCGTGTGCCACTCGGTGAAGTCCGTCAGCCCCACCAGTTCGGCCCGGCGTTTCAGCTCGGCGCTCAGCGACTGGGCGAACTCCCGCATACGGACGGGGTCGTTGGCGGTGAGGTGGGTGGTCACGTGCGGCACGTCCGTGCAGACCCGCAGGCCGTCCCCGTGCCCGCCGCCCGCGCCGGTGCCGTCCCGGCCGTCCACCAGCACGATGCCGAGGCGGTCGGGGCGCTCGGCGGCGGCGAGCGAGGCGACGACGGACCGCAGCAGTTCCGTACGGCCGCTGCCCGCCGGACCCTCGATCAGCAGATGCGGGCCGTCCGTCACGAGGTCGGCGCAGACCGGCCCGCGCGGACCGGCGCCCAGTATCGTCCAGGCGCGCCCGCCCAGGGCCGCCGTGTCGTCGGCCGCGTCCGCCCAGCGGGCCTGGAGCGAGGCCGGGGTGGCCCGGGCCAGCCCCAGCTCGTCGAGCAACCGCGCCGACAGGGGCAGCGGCGCCGACACCCGGGCCGGCCGGTCCGCTCCGGGCCCGTCCGTCCGCAAGGGCGCCAGGGCCCGCGCGAACCGCTCGGCCCACGCCAGGGACACCGCGTCGACGACGGCGACGGTGCCGGGGGGTATGGGGTCGCGGTGCGGGGCCCGTGCCGCCGGGGCCCCGGCGGCGGCGTCCCCGGGCGAGACGCGAAGGGGGTCGTCCGGGTGCCGCCGGATCCGCTCGGCCCCGCCGTCCGGACGGGCCGCGGCCGGGTGCCCCGCGACACGCATCAGCCGCAGCGCCGTCGCCACGTCACCGCTGAGCAGTGCGACGGCCCCGCACTCCCCGAACCCCGGCGACACCGCGCACGCCGACTCGTAGGTGTCCGTCACCGGGGACGCGGGCGAGGCGGGCGTCGTCTCGGCGAGACACACCACGTGTATCCCGGCCCGCGGGCCGTCGTGCGCCAGGCGAGCCACCGCCTCGCGCGCGGCCGCGCCGCCGGGGTCGCCGTCCACGACCACCACCGTGTACGGCCCCGCGAAGCCCCGCTCGCCCGCCGGATCGCCGTCCCGCGCCCAGGACGGCCGCCGTGGGCCGGAGTGCGCGTCGTCCGTCCCGGAAGCGGGGGCGCCGCCCGGGTGGTCCGCGGCGTGGTCCGCGTGGTTCGCCGTGCGGTCCTCGACGCGCCGCAGGAGTTCGTCCGTGCGGGCCGCGGCCTGCTCGCGGTCGTGGGCGAGCAAGAGGCGGCAGTCCTGGCCGTGGGCCGGGCGGACGTGGGGCAGCCAGCCGAGCCAGGACCACTCGGCGGTGCGCTCCTCCAGCGGGCGGCCGCCGTCGGCGCTGATCAGCACGATCTCAAGGGTGTCGGGGGAGTGCGCCGCGGCGAGCTGGGCGAGCACCGCGCGGGCCAGCCCCGACAGACGGGCGCGCGGTCCGGCCAGGCCGAGCGCCCTCACCTCGCGCAGGTCGGCGGTGACGGGGACCGCGGGCAGCAGTCCCGAGCCGTCGGGGGCGGGCCGGTCGGCCGTGCCGAGCCGCACGGTGAGCGCCTCCGGGTGCCCCGGCCCGCGCTCCCACAGCCGCGGCCCCGGGCCCAGCGCCGCGAGGAGCAGGGCCGCCGGGTCCGGCCAGGTCTCCGGCTGCTGCGGCGCCGCGCACCACGCGGGCGCGTCCTGCGCGCGCGTGTCCGCCGCGCCGCCGTCGTACGTCCCACGCCGGTCGGACGCCTGCTCGCCGCGCCCGCCGGCCAGCCGCCTCGCCCACGCCCCGAGTCCGCCGCGCCGCCGCAGCACCTGCGGCACGCCGGTGCCGCCGTCGGCCGTGATGGCGAAGGGCACGGGCGGCCGCGCCGAGCCGTGCGGGCCCTGACCGCCCTCGATCCGGGGCGCGCCCGCCTGCGAGGGAACCGCGGGCGGGTCGACGGGCCCATGCGCCTGGGGTTCCGGCGGGTGCGGCGCGAACGTTCCCCGGTGGGTCACGGTCGGGCCCGCGGCATCGCCGTACGCGCGCGTGGCCGCCGCCCGAGCACCGCTGCCGTCGCCGTCGCCCACGCCGTCCCGTACGCGCGCGTGTGCGGGAGTGACGGTGGCGGCCGGTGCGGGGGTGTGCTCGGCGGGGAGCCGCACATGTCCCTCCCCGTCGGGTGTCGTCCGTACGCGGGCGTCCGGTCCCGCGGCCGGTGTCAGGCGCAGGGCCGACTCGCCGATGCGCAGCAGCGCCCCCGGGGCGAAGCGGACCGGGCGGGACCCGACGGGACTGCCGCCCAGGACCGTGCCGTTGGTGGAGCCCAGGTCGGCGACCGAGACGCCGCCGTCGGGGGCGACCGTCACCGCGCAGTGCACGCGCGAGACGTCGGGGTCGTCCAACGGCACGTCCGCGTCGGCGGAACGGCCCACGGTGATCTGCCCGCCGTGCAGCAGGTGCACCCCGCCCGCGTCCGGTCCCGCGACCACGTGCAGCTGGGTCGGCGCGTCGTCGAGCTCGGGGTGCGGCTCGGGGTCGGCGGGGGCGCCCAGGGACAGCACCGCGCCGTCGAGCAGCGGGGGCTCGCCGAGCGTGCAGCGCTGGGCGTCCAGCCGCTCCGCGCCCGCGTACAGCACCACGGGGCCCGCTCCCGGCTCCCGGCCGCCGGAGGCGCCCCGCTCCCGGCCGCCCCGCTCGGACGCCGAGGTCCCCTCGCCGCAGACCGCCGCGGCCAGCGCCGCCGCCACCGCGGCCAGGGCGGTACCGGCGGGCGCCGTGACCAGTACGTCGCGACGCGCGGCGCGATCGCGCGCCGGTGGGTGGCCGCCCCGCTCCTGCGAGGCCGAGACCGTGGGGGAGGGCGGGCCCAGCGGATCTACGACGGTCAGCCGGATCTGCATCGCCGTCAGCGGTCCCTTCTGCGCGGGCGCCCGCGACCGGCGTGGGGCGAAACCGCCCCGCGGTCCCCCACCGCGGACTTTCCCCCACCACCGCACGAGCACGTCGGCCAGTTCTGGAGGCATCCTCGCACCTACCACCGACAGCGCGCCTGCCGCCCATCGCCAAGTGATCTTGATTGGTCGGCTCTGCCCGCAAAAGTTCCCGGCACATGCCCATCGAATGTCCGCTCGGTGCCTGCTTGGGATCGTTCATGACCGTACGAGGCAACCAACCGACCTGAGCCGAGCGTCTTTCCGTCGAACATGTACGGGGCCCCATGCGTACGTCGCCGTGGAAGGAGCCGGCGCGGCGCGGCCGCGGCGCCGGGCGCGTCAGCTCGACCGCCCGGCATCGCGGAGGACGGCACTAAAGTGGGTCGGAACACCCGCGCGGCGGGTCGCGGCATCCGCGGGACGCCCCGGGAGCGCGGGTTCAGGCAAGCAAGCAGCAGGGAGCACATGACGTGCGGCCGGTAGGCAGCAAGTACTTCCTGGAGGAGCCGCTCGGACGCGGTGCCACCGGGACCGTCTGGCGGGCCCGCCAGAGGGAGGCGGCGGGCGCTGAGGCGGCCGTGCCCGGACAGCCCGGTGAGACCGTCGCCATCAAGGTCCTCAAGGAGGAGCTGGCGAGCGACGCCGACATCGTGATGCGGTTCCTGCGGGAGCGGTCCGTCCTGCTCCGGCTGACCCATCCGAACATCGTGCGGGTGCGCGACCTGGTGGTGGAGGGCGATCTGCTGGCGCTGGTCATGGACCTCGTCGACGGCCCCGACCTGCACCGCTACCTGCGCGAGAACGGCCCCTTCACGCCCGTGGCCGCCGCGCTGCTCACCGCCCAGATCGCCGACGCGCTCGCGGCGAGCCACGCCGACGGGGTCGTGCACCGCGACCTGAAGCCGGCCAACGTCCTGCTGCGGCAGGACGGCGGGCAGATGCACCCGATGCTCACCGACTTCGGCATCGCCCGTCTGGCGGACTCGCCCGGACTCACCCGCACCCACGAGTTCGTCGGCACGCCCGCGTACGTCGCGCCCGAGTCCGCCGAGGGCCGGCCGCAGACCTCCGCGGTCGACGTCTACGGCGCCGGGATCCTGCTGTACGAGCTGGTCACCGGCCGTCCGCCGTTCGCCGGCGGGTCGGCGCTCGAGGTCCTGCACCAGCACCTGAGCGCCGAGCCGCGCCGCCCGTCCACCGTCCCTGACCCGCTGTGGACGGTCATCGAGCGCTGCCTGCGCAAGAACCCCGACGAACGGCCCAGCGCCGAGAACCTGGCCCGGGGCCTGCGGGTCGTCGCCGACGGCGTGGGCGTACACGCGGGCGCCGCGCAGATCGCCGCCGCGGAGGCCGTGGGCGCGCTGCTGGCGCCGGACCCGGCACCCGCGACCGTGCCCGCTCCCGACGTGCCCGGCGCCGCCGACCCCACCCAGGTGCTGCCGCAGGGCGCGGCGTCGTACGACCCGAACGGCGCGACCAGCGTCCTGCCGCACACGGGCGTGCCCGGCGCGGCCGATCCGACCACCGTGCTGCCCGCCCACGGCGGCGCCGACTCCACGCGCGTGATGCCGCAGGGGCCGCCCGGCGACATGAACGGCGCCGGCGGGCCGTACGGGGACCAGCAGCCCGAGCAGCCGCACCCCTGGCAGAACCAGCTCCGCGCCGCCCGCGACCGCAACGAGCAGACGCAGGTCCAGTACCTGGACCCCGGCGAGGACCCGCTGCGCCGCCGCCCGCAGCGGCAGGTCGCCCGGCCTCAGCAGCAGCCGCCGCGCCGGTCGCAGGCTCCCCAGGCGCAGCCCCGCGGCTACCAGCAGCAGCAACAACAGCCGCAGCGGTACGCACCCCAGCCGCAGCGGTACGCGCCCCCCGCCCAGCCGGAGCCCCGGCGGCCGGTCCGCGAGCCGAGGCCGCCGCGGCAGCGCAGCGCGAACCCGATGAAGATCCCCGGCCTCGGCTGCCTCAAGGGCTGCCTGTTCACGATCATCATCCTGGTGGTGGCCGGCTGGCTCGTCTGGGAACTGACGCCGCTGAAGGGCTGGATCGGGACGGGCGCGAGCTACTGGGACCAACTGGGCACCTGGGCCACCGCGGTGGGCAACTGGCTCAAGAACCTGAGTGGCAAGTAGGACAGCCCGGACGCGGGTCTGGGGATTTGTCGACAGCCGGCGGGTGAATTCCGGCTCCGTGGTGAGGGTTGGCTCGCCGGACGCGTAGCTTTGTCGGCAACACGCGTCTGTAGGAGCAGTCTTGGCACGGAAGATCGGTAGCCGGTACACCGCCAACCAGATCCTGGGGCGGGGCAGCGCCGGCACGGTGTGGCTCGGCGAAGGACCCGACGGCCCCGTCGCCGTCAAGCTGCTGCGCGAGGACCTCGCGTCCGACCAGGAACTCGTGGGCCGCTTCGTGCAGGAGCGGACGGCGCTGCTGGGCCTGGAGCACCCGAACGTGGTCTCCGTACGGGACATGGTGGTCGACGGCAACGACCTGGCCCTCGTCATGGACCTGGTCCGCGGCACGGATCTGCGCACCCGGCTGGAGCGGGAGCGGCGACTGGCGCCCGAGGCGGCCGTGGCGATCGTGGCCGATGTGGCCGACGGGCTCGCCGCGGCGCACGCGGCCGGGGTCGTGCACCGGGACGTCAAGCCGGAGAACGTGCTGCTGGACATGCAGGGACCGCTCGGCCCCGGCGGCGCGCATCCGGCGCTGCTGACCGACTTCGGTGTGGCCAAACTCATCGACTCGCCGAAGCGGACCCGGGCGACGAAGATCATCGGCACCCCTGACTACCTCGCGCCGGAGATCGTGGAGGGCCTGCCCCCGCGGGCCGCCGTCGACATCTACGCTCTGGCCACGGTCCTGTACGAGCTGCTGGCGGGCTTCACTCCGTTCGGAGGCGGGCATCCGGGCGCGGTGCTGCGCCGGCACGTCACGGAGACGGTGGCACCGCTGCCGGGCATCCCGGACGAGCTGTGGCGGCTGATCGTCCAGTGCCTGGCCAAGGCACCGGCGTCGCGGCTGCGGGCCTCGGAGCTGAGCGCCCGGCTCAGGGAGCTTCAGCCGATGCTCGCGGGGATGCCGCCGCTGGACGTGGACGAGCCGGACGCGGAGACCTCGCGGGAGGCGGGCGAGGAGGCGTCGTCCGACCGGTCGGCGCCGCCTGCCGGGGCCGGGGAGCGGGTACGGCGGGGAGCGGTCCCGTTGGTGCCCGGGGCGAAGCCGGACTCCAACCGGGACACGCACACGTCGATGCGGGTGCCGGCACCCGACGAGCTGGCCGGAGGCGCGCGGGGTACGGCCCGGGTGCCGCGAGCGGCGGGCGCGCCGCGCCCCGGCTCCGCCGCCCGCCACCGGGCCGCGGCGCGGCGGCGAAGGCTGACGCTGGGCGTCGCGGGCGTGGTGGTCGCGGGGGTGCTCGGGGCGGGCGTGTGGTGGGCGTCGTCGGGGGACGGATCGGACGGGACCCCGGGGACACCGGGCCGATCGGCGTCTCCGTGACGGCGCCCTCGGCCTCCGGGACCGCGCCCCGGGGCGCGGAGCGCGGGGACGGTCACGCCCGGCCCTGGAGGGTCCCGAGGGACCGCTGAGGCCCGAGGTACCGGGGGAGCGCGGCGTTCGCCGGTTGGCGGAGCCGTTACGCTGGATGCGTGGCAGTCGTCGATGTATCCGAAGAGCTGAAGTCCCTCTCCTCGACCATGGAGTCGATCGAGGCCGTTCTGGACCTCGACAAGCTGAGGGCAGACATCGCCGTGCTCGAGGAGCAGGCGGCCGCGCCCTCCCTGTGGGACAACCCGGACGAGGCGCAGAAGATCACCAGCCGGCTCTCCCACCTCCAGGCGGAGGTACGGAAGGCGGAGGCCCTGCGCGGCAGGATCGACGATCTCGACGTGCTCTTCGAGCTCGCCGAGGCCGAGGACGACCCGGACACCCGCGCCGAGGCCGAGGCCGAGCTCGCCGACGTCAAGAAGGCGCTGGACGAGATGGAGGTCCGGACGCTGCTCTCCGGCGAGTACGACTCCCGCGAGGCGCTCGTGAACATCCGGGCCGAGGCCGGTGGCGTCGACGCCGCCGACTTCGCCGAGCGGCTCCAGCGCATGTACCTGCGCTGGGCCGAGCAGCACGGCTACAAGACCGAGATCTACGAGACGTCGTACGCCGAAGAGGCCGGCATCAAGTCGACCACCTTCGCCGTGCAGGCGCCCTACGCCTACGGCACCCTCTCCGTCGAGCAGGGCACCCACCGCCTGGTGCGCATCTCCCCCTTCGACAACCAGGGGCGCCGCCAGACCTCCTTCGCCGGTGTCGAGATCCTGCCCGTCGTCGAGCAGACCGACCACATCGACATCGACGAGTCCGAGCTGCGCGTCGACGTCTACCGCTCCTCCGGCCCCGGTGGCCAGGGTGTCAACACGACGGACTCCGCGGTCCGCCTCACGCACATCCCGACCGGCATCGTGGTCTCCTGCCAGAACGAGCGCTCGCAGATCCAGAACAAGGCCACGGCCATGAACGTCCTCCAGGCCAAGCTGCTCGAGCGGCGCCGCCAGGAGGAGCAGGCCAAGATGGACGCCCTCAAGGGCGACGGCGGCAACTCCTGGGGCAACCAGATGCGCTCCTACGTCCTGCACCCGTACCAGATGGTCAAGGACCTGCGCACCGACCACGAGGTCGGCAACCCCGAGGCCGTGTTCAACGGCGAGATCGACGGGTTCCTGGAGGCCGGAATTCGCTGGCGCAAGCAGCAGGACCAGGGCAAGTAGCAGCCCGGGACACCCCAAGCAGACTCTTTGTCGACAAGGCAACTGCCGCTCCTCCAGCGGTAGTTGCCTTTTCTGTTGCCCGATGTCCAGGTTTTGCGTCACGCTCACATACTTCAATCACGCGCAAACGGCGCACAGTTGGACATCGCGCCCGCAACGACCTTGACGGTCTTTCAAAAAGCGGCAAGGGTGAAGCGTGGCATGCGCATTTCTGGGGCGCATGTGAACCGGGGGGATCCGCACTGCGCCAACCACCCCCGTTGATCACTGCCCCGCGCGCCGCTCGAAGACGATTCAGCTACTGGGGGTAGCAACCATATGACGAAGAAGACGCGGGTTCGTGTCGCCCGCATCGCGGCCGGTGCCGTGATCGCCGCCGGCGCCTCGCTGACCGCCGCGGGCGCGGCCTCGGCCCTCGATCTCGGTGTCAGCGCCGGCGTCGGCGGCACCAGCATCAAGGCGGTCGCGTCCGTGGGCGACGAAGACCCGACCGACCCTTGCGACGTCGTCGGCGTCTGTGAGGGCGAGACCGGCGGTGGTAACAGCGACGGTGGCTCCGGCGACGGTGGCAACAGCGACGGTGGCAACAGCGACGGTGGCTCCGGCGACGGTGGCAACAGCGACGGTGGCTCCGGCGACGGTGGCAGCAGCGACGGTGGCAGCAGCGACGGTGGCAGCAGCGACGGTGGCGCCGGTGACAACGGCGGCGGCAACGGCGGCGGCAACGGCGGCAACGGCGGTGGCAGCACCGACGGCGGCTCCGGCAACAACGGCGGTTCGACTGGCGGCAACGGTGGTTCCACCGGTGGCAACGGTGGCTCCACTGGCGGCAACGGTGGCAACAACGGTGGCTCCACCGGCGGTAACGGCGGCTCCACCGGCGGCACCGTCCCCAACGGTGGCGGCAACAACGCCGTCCCGCAGGAGAAGGGTTCCTCGGCTCTCACCGAGACCGGCCCGGACGCCTCCAACCCGTCCGCTCAGGGCAACGGCCAGGAGCTCGCCGAGACCGGTGCCGCTGAGACCACGTTCCTGCTGGTCGGCGCCGCGACGATGATCGCCGGCGGTATCGGCTTCCGGTTCCTGCCGCGCCTGATGGAGGGTCGCGGCGGCGCCGCTGCCTGAGCGTGGCGAGTGACCTACGCACGGTGCGTACGCACGGTAGGTACACACGCGCGTACGGCTGAGTGAACGACGAGGGGCCCGGAGCGGCAAGCTCCGGGCCCCTTCGCGTCTCGCGTCCTCGGGCTGCGCCCTACACCGTCTGGTGGGCCAGCAGCGCCACCGCGGCGATCAGTACCACCAGCAGCGCGACCAGCGTCATCGGGTTCAGCCCCGCGAGGAAGCTCTCCTGCTGCAGCCGCTCGCGGTTCGCACGGCACACGGGGCACCGGCCCTCGTTCACGGGCGCCGCGCAGTTCGCGCACACCAGCCGGTCGTACGTCATGCGCTCGCCCTCCTTGCACCGGTCCTACCCAGTCAACGCCCACGCGCGCGTGAACGTTCCCTCCCCCACAATGCCAGGTTCGCCGGGACGGCGCGCGGGTCGCTCCACAAAGGCGGGCCCCGCACGGGCCCCGCACCGAATCCTCGCGGTACCGCTCCGCGAGAATATGCGCCGCACAAAAACACACAACCCGCACCTAACCCTGACCGGCGACTGCGCGCCCCTCCCCGGTTCGCGTAAGGTCACGCACATCTACCCCCGGCGACCCGTGGTGCATCCGTGATCCGATTCGACAATGTCTCCAAGGTCTACCTCAAGCAGACCCGCCCGGCCCTCAGGGAAGTGACCCTGGAGGTGGAGAAGGGCGAGTTCGTGTTCCTCGTGGGGTCCTCCGGCTCCGGAAAGTCCACCTTCCTGCGGCTGATCCTCCGCGAGGAGCGGTGCAGTCACGGCCAGGTGCACGTCCTGGGCAAGGACCTCGCACGCGTCTCCAACTGGAAGGTCCCGCAGATCCGCCGCCAGCTCGGCACGGTCTTCCAGGACTTCCGCCTCCTGCCCAACAAGACGGTCGCGGAGAACGTCGCCTTCGCGCAGGAGGTCATCGGCAAGTCCAAGGGCGAGATCCGCAAGTCCGTGCCGCAGGTGCTCGACCTCGTCGGGCTCGGCGGCAAGGAGGACCGCAGGCCGGGCGAGCTGTCCGGTGGTGAGCAGCAGCGCGTCGCCATCGCGCGCGCCTTCGTCAACCGGCCCAAGCTGCTCATCTGCGACGAGCCCACCGGCAACCTCGACCCGCAGACCTCCGTCGGCATCATGAAGCTGCTCGACCGCATCAACCGGACGGGCACCACCGTGGTGATGGCGACCCACGACCAGAACATCGTGGACCAGATGCGCAAGCGCGTCATCGAGCTGGAGAAGGGCCGTCTCGTCCGCGACCAGGCGCGCGGCGTCTACGGCTACCAGCACTGACCAGCCCACGACGGAAAGGCTTGACCAGACGCCATGCGCGCCCAGTTCGTCCTGTCGGAGATCGGTGTCGGTCTTCGTCGCAATCTGACGATGACCTTCGCCGTCATCGTCTCCGTCGCCCTGTCGCTCGCCCTGTTCGGCGGGTCGCTCCTCATGAGCGACCAGGTCAACCAGATGAAGGGCTACTGGTACGACAAGATCAACGTCTCGATCTACTTCTGCAACAAGAGCAACGCCCAGAGCGACGCCAACTGCGCCAAGGGCGCGGTCACCGAGGACCAGAAGAAGACGATCCTCGCCGACCTGAAGAAGATGTCGGCGGTGGTCGAGAACGTCACCTACGAGTCCCAGGACGAGGCGTACAAGCACTACCAGGAGCAGTTCGGCGACACCCCGCTGGCCAACACCATCACGCCGGACCAGATGCAGGAGTCGTACCGGATCAAGCTGAAGAACCCGGAGCAGTACAAGGTCATCGCGAGCGCCTTCAACGGCCGCGACGGCGTGTACGCCGTGCAGGACCAGAAGGGCATCCTGGACAACCTCTTCGGGCTGCTGAACGGCATGAACTGGGCCGCGCGCGCGGTGATGTCGCTCATGCTGGTCGTGGCGCTGATGCTGATCGTCAACACCGTGCGCGTCTCGGCGTTCAGCCGCAGGCGTGAGACCGGGATCATGCGTCTGGTGGGCGCCTCCGGCTTCTACATCCAGGCGCCGTTCATCATGGAGGCGGCGGTCGCCGGACTGATCGGCGGCGGTGTCGCCTGCGGATTCCTGGTCACCGCGCGGTACTTCATCATCGACCACGGTCTCGCCCTGTCCGAGAAGCTGAATCTGATCAACTTCATCGGCTGGAACGCGGTGCTGACCAAGCTGCCGCTCATCCTCGCGACGAGCGTGCTGATGCCGGCGGTGGCCGCGTTCTTCGCGCTGCGCAAGTACCTGAAGGTGTGACGCACGCCAAAGAGGTCGTACGGTCGAGCAACCGTGCGGCCTCCGGGCGTTGTCCTAGACTCACCGCCATGTCAGGCCGTGACCTGTTTCGCCAGCCCCGCCGCGGCCGCGCCGGGGCCGCCCTGACATTGGTCTTCGCGAGCGTGCTGGTGGCGGGCGCGGCGACGGGCTCCCTGCCCGGCCACGACGACCGCAAGTCCCTTCCGGACCAGTTCCGTTCGGCTCTGCCCGCCGGCCGGCCCGAGGAGGTGACCCGGGCGGCGGCCGAGGCCATGGCCGACGGCGAGTCCCCCATGCAGGCCGCCGAACGCGCCGTGAGCCGCAGCGGCGACCGCTGGGGAGCCGTCTACTCCCGCGGCGAGTACGAGGAGTTCCAGGAGGCCCTGGACGGCCAGTACACCGGCGTCGGACTGTCGACGCGGCGCCGGCGGGACGGCCGGGTCGAGGTGGCGAGGGTCCAGGCGGGCTCGCCCGCGGCGGCCGCCGGCATCCGCCGGGGCGACCGGCTGCGCACTGTCGACGGCGAGCGGACCGACGGTCTACCGGTCACCGAGGTGGTCGCGCTGCTGCGCGGCGACGCCGAGGACGCGCCCGCAGGCACCCCCGTGACCCTCGGCCTGCAACGCGGCAAGCGCGTGTGGAGCCGGACGCTGCTGCGGGCCCGCCTGTCGACGGACCCGGTGACGGTACAGCGGTCGGCGGACGGCGTGACCGTCATCAAGATCGCCGCGTTCTCGAAGGGCGTGGGCGAGAAGGTCCGCACCGCCGTACGCCGGTCGCCGGCCGCCGGCGGGATCGTCCTCGACCTGCGCGGCAACTCCGGCGGCCTGGTCACCGAGGCCGTCACCACCGCCTCCGCCTTCCTCGACGGCGGCCTGGTCGCCACCTACGACGTCGACGGCGACCAGCGCGCCCTGCACGCCGGCTCCGGCGGGGACACCGCCCGGGCCCTGGTCGTGCTCGTCGACGGCGGCACGATGAGCGCGGCCGAACTGCTCACCGGCGCCCTCCAGGACCGCGGCCGCGCGATCGTCGTGGGCTCCCGCACCTTCGGCAAGGGCTCGGTGCAGATGCCGAGCCGGCTGCCCGACGGCTCGGTCGCCGAGCTCACGGTCGGGCACTACCGCACCCCCGGCGGGCACGCCGTGGACGGCCACGGCATCACCCCCGACCTGGATGCAGGGCAGGACGGGCTGCGGCGCGCGCAGACGGTCCTCACGGGCCTGGGCGAGGCGTCCTAGCAGTACTGCCCAGACAGGCCCGGTCCCTGTCCCGGTCCGGCGGGCACACCCCTTAATACGCTTTCCGCGCACCCCCCGCGTAGTGCCAAAATGGACGGCACTATGGCTAAGGAAAAAGGGCGCAAGCTGATCGCGCAGAACAAGAAGGCGCGGCACGACTACCTCATCATCGACACCTACGAGGCCGGTCTGGTGCTGATGGGGACCGAGGTGAAGTCGCTGCGTCAGGGGCGGGCATCGCTGGTCGACGGCTTCGTGCAGCTCGACGGGCACGAGGCGTGGCTGCACAACGTGCACGTGCCCGAGTACAGTCAGGGCACCTGGACCAACCACAGCGCCCGGCGCAAGCGGAAGCTGCTGCTGCACCGGGAGGAGATCGACAAGCTGGAGTCGAAGTCCCAGGAGACGGGGCACACGATCATCCCCCTGGCGCTGTACTTCAAGGACGGCCGGGCCAAGGTCGAGATCGCGCTGGCGAAGGGCAAGAAGGAGTACGACAAGCGGCAGACGTTCCGCGAGAAGCAGGACCGCCGCGAGACGGACCGCGCGGTGGCGGCGGCGCGCCGCAGGCAGCGGGCGTGACGGCGGGTCCGTGACGCGGTCCGTGACGCGGGGAATACGCTGGCACGGACCCGCGTTGGTCACGTACGATGAGATCAGCACCGCGAGGCCGGTGCGGATCCCCTCTCCGGAGGGTTTTGAAAAATCAACATGGGGATGATCGGTTTCGACAGCGGTTGTCGAAGCAGGGGAAGCGTGTCGAGGAAGCGGCCATGATCTCGTAAACCACAGGCCGAAAAAAATAATCGCCAACACCAAGCGCGATTCCTCCCAGCAGGCCTTCGCCCTCGCTGCCTGATCTCAGGTAGCAGAGCGAGCCTCCTACTAAGGGAGTGTCAGCCCGGGGCTGTTCCCGACCCGGATCCTGGCATCAGCTAGGGGACTAAACCTTGATCCCGGTCACGGGGTGAAGAGGGAAACCAAACAGTGACTGAGCCCGTCGGAGACTTGTCCGCGTGATCTCCGGGGCCGAGAAAATCGAAGCGGACTGCACACGGAGAAGCCCTGGTTCCGCACCGTTGGACGCGGGTTCGATTCCCGCCATCTCCACGATCGGGAGGCTCCCGAGCCTCCTTCATCACCCATGCGGGAAAGGCCCCGCCGCTACCAAGCGGCGGGGCCTTTCCCGTCGTTGTGCGCCCGGCACAACACATCAGGACCCTGACACGGCAGAACGCGGTCAGTCAGTCGCGGGGACCGTCGTGCACATTGTGCTGGCTCAGTTCCACCGCGAACCGGGCCGCGGTGCCGAAGTCGGCGTCGTCATGGAGGACGACGAGTCCGTGGTGGGCGGCCGTCGCGCAGATCTGGAGGTCGACGGCGGACAGAGCCCTGTGCGCCCCTTGATCCGCCGCCCGTTCCTGGAACGCGCTGATCCACAGGCAGGCGCTCTTGGGCAGGGAGACGTCGTCGTAGAGATCGGTGAACATGTCGCTGAACGCCTTGTACTCCTTGGCATCACGCGCGGACCGGAGGAACTCGGCCCGCTGCGGGTAGCAGGAGAGCACGTAGCCGTCCGTGACCACCGGTCGCCACGCCTCGTGCAGGTCGCGGTCCCGGAGCAGGCGCCCCAGCGCCGACGAGTCGAGCAGGTAGCGCATCACCGGCGCTACATCGGGCTGGGTGGGCATGGCCCTGTCGCTTCCGAGTGGCGGAGAACTTGCCACGGGGGCGGCGGTGGTGTCAGGGCAGGGGCAGGGTGGCTGTCACGGAGAAGGTGCGGTTTTCCGGGGTGGTGCGGAGGGTTCCGCCGAGGGCGGCCACCCGGCCTCTGAGGCCGGCCAGGCCCGTGCCGCGGCCGGGGGCGGCGGAGGGCGGGGGTGAGCCGGCCGGGACGCCGTCGTTGCGGATGGTCAGGCGGATGCCGTCCGGGTCGGCGTGGAGCTCGATCTCGCACAACGTGGCGCGGCTGTGCTCCAGCAGGTTGCCCACCGCCTGGTGGAGCACCGACCGCAGGCACTCCGTCACCGCGTCGTCCAGTTCGAGGCGCGGCGGCAGCGAGGCGTGCACCCCTATCCCCGAGGTGGTCAACAGCCTCTGTGCCCGGGCGAACTCGTCGGCCAGCGAGCGGGGCGCCCCGGGGCTGCTGATGAGCCGTACGTCCTCCTGTGTCCGCCGGGTCAGCTCGACGACCTCGGTGAGCGCCGCCCTGGCGGACTCGGCGGAGGCGTCCGCGCGCAGGGTGTTCTCCGCCCGCATCGCGATGGCCACCAGCGACGACCCCACCAGATCGTGCAGGTCCTGGCGCATACGTGTCTGGGCGCGCTGCTCGGCGAGCCGGGCCGCCTGCTCCTTGCTGCCGTACAACCGCGAGGAGAGCAGGGCGAGATGGGTGACCGCGAAGACCGTGCTCGCCGTGATCGTCGCACTGAGCAGAGCGACCAGTGAACCGCGGCTGCTGTCGACCACGCCCGTGTGGATGAGCAGTGGCCCGCTGGCGACGACCGCCAGGGCGACGGGAACGGAGTTGGCCGGAGGAAGAGTGAGCATCACGGCGCCGGCGAGGAAGCCGAGCAGAGTGAACCACCGGTGCTGGAAGACCACTAAGGGAACATAGGTGAGCACGGCCTGCACCAGCAGCAGGCCCCACCTCCAGCGGTACGGCAGCCGGTAGGGCGGAGGCGCGTACTGGCCGAGCAGAACGGCGGGCGTCAGCACCAGCACGGTCAGACCGGCGGTGACCGTGCGCCGGTGGAACGGCGAAGCGGCGACATCCAGCGCCACCAGCCCCAGTGATCCGATCACCACGACGGCCAGCGCGCCCAATGCGACCCGCGCTCCCGGTGGAGCCGTCACGCCCTTTACCGCTCTGCTCCGCATCCTCGCCCCGCTCCGTTTTTGATCAATTATGGACCGGTCCAGGCGAGGTGATCGGACCCCGCCAATCCCCGCAAAGGGGACTCCGAGGCGCATGCATGAGCGGCTTCACAAGATCTTCGCAGCTTGTGAACTTTTCACTTCTTCGGCGGCGATGGCCCTGCTTTGATCACGTCTGCGTCATGTCCATACCAAAGAGAGATGACTGAACGTGTCGAAGAGAACACGACCGATCGGCGAGTGGGAGGGTTCGGCCGTCGCCCTGCAGAGGCACAGACGGCTGCTGCCCCGGATCGCGGTCCTGACCGCCATGGTGCTCGCGGCGGAGACAGCGCTGGTGGTCGCCAACACCGGCCAAGCGGTGGCACTCCCGCGCGAGAACATACAGCAGGCAGCCGCCAAGGACACGGCCAAGAGCTCCGCTACCGCGGCGGACATCCCGTCGGCGAAGGTCGCGGCCCGGCTCAGCGGCAAGCGGGTCGAGGCACTCTCGGAGCGTACCGAGACCTCCACGACCTGGGTGAACAAGGACGGCTCGCTCACCACCGAACTCTCCGCCGGTCCCGTCCGGTTCATGGACGAGGAGACGGGAGAGTGGCGCGAGGTCGACCTGGATCTCGTCCGGGGGGCCGACGGGACCGTCGAACCCAAGGCACACCCGGGAGGCCTGCGCCTGTCCGGCAGGTCCGGGACCCCGGCGAAGTCGCTGGAAGCCGCCCAGCGGGCCGAGGCCACCGACCTGGTGACCCTGGGCGAGGGCGATCAGCAGATCACCTTGCAGTGGAAGGGCGGGCTTCCGCAGCCGAAGCTGGACGGTACACGGGCGGAGTATGCCAACGCCGTACCGGGCGCGGACGTGGTCGTGGAGGCCACCAGGACCGGCTTCGAGCAGTACGTCGAACTCAAGCAGCGCCCCGAGACCGGTGAAGCGGGCGGCTACTCCTACACTCTGCCGCTGAAGGCCAAGGGGCTGAAGGCGACGCAACTCGCCGACGGCAGCGTGCTGTTCACCGACAGGAAGAACAAGAAGCGGGCCGTGATGCCGGCCCCGGTGATGTGGGACGCCACCGTCGACGAGCGCTCCGGTGAGCACACCCGCAAGGCCAGGGTCGGCCTGAAGGTGGTCCAGAAGGGCGCCTCCGTCGACCTGGTGATCACCCCGGACGCCGAGTTCCTCGCCGACCCGGCCACCAAGTACCCGGTCACCATCGACCCGTCCACCTCCTCGCTCTCCAACGTCTTCGACACCTACGTGCAGCAGGGCGTGACGGTCGACCAGTCGACCGACACCGAGCTGGACTGGGGCAACCCCGGCACCAAGAACGCCGACGGCACTCCGCGCACCGCGCAGACCTTCATCTCCTGGAACACCACACCGATCCAGGACGCGCTGGTCCTCGACGCGAAGCTGTCGCTGTGGAACTTCCACTCGGGCAACACCGACTGCAAGGCGTACCCGTGGGAGGTGTGGTCCTCTCCCGCAGCCTCCACGTCCAGCCGGTGGACCAACCGCCCGACGATGACGGCCCTGAAGGCCACTTCCACCGAGACCCGTGGCAACTCTTCGTGCACCAGCACCCAGCCCGCGGGCTGGATCAACGCCAATGTGACCACGCTGGCGCAGGAGTGGGCCTCGGCCAAGGCCACCCGCGGCCACATGGGCATCCAAGCCACGAGCGAAGCGGTCGTGGCCCAGTGGAAGCGTGTCAACTCCGCCAACGCCGCCTCCAACCCGCCCAAGCTGGTCGTCAACTACAACTACCGGCCGCGCACCGGCACCAAGCAGGAGGCCGGCCCGCCGTACTTCTCCTACGGCGGCGACTACATGGTGAACACCACCACGCCGACGCTGCGGGACACCTTCGTCGACGCCGACGGCGACAAGGTCAACGGCACCTTCCAGATCTTCGACTCCGCCACCAACGCCCAGGTCGGCAACGTCCTGGTGTCCAAGTACGTGCCCTCCGGACAGGTCGCCTCGGTGACCGTCCCGGCCGGGGTGCTCGCGGACGGCAAGACCTACAAGTTCCGCACCAGCCCGTACGACGGCACGCACTACAACACCGGCTGGTCGGCGTGGAAGACCTTCACGGTCGACACCAAGGCACCGTCCGCCCCGACGAAGATCGTCTCCACGGACTACCCGTCGGACAAGTGGGTCAAGGGCACCGGCCAGGCGGGCACCTTCACCGTCACCCCGCCCGCCGGCGGTGACCACAACTGGCTGGAATGGTCGCTGGACGGCGTCACCTGGACCAAGGTGACCACGAGCGGCTCCAGCGCGAACAAGGCGATCAGCATCGCCCCGCCGAAGGACGGCACCCACACGCTGCAGGTGCGGGCCGTGGACAAGGCGGACAACAAGTCCGAGGCGGCCGAGTACACCTTCCACGCAGGCCCCGGCGGCTTCATCCAGCCCAACGACGGCGAACGCACCGCACGCCGACTCCCCCTCGTTGCCGAGGCCGATGGCACCAAGTACAACGCGGTGTCCTTCTCCTGGCGACGCTCCGAGGCCGACAAGTGGATGGAGATCCCCACCGGTCACGTGACCTCCGGCGGTACCCCGCTGACCGCGTGGCCCGTTTCGCTGACCAGCGGCAAGAACGCGCAGCTGGTCTGGAACGCCACCGACACCGTCGACCCCGACGGCACGGTACAGATCAAGGCCGACTTCACCGGCCCGGGCAACGCCTCCGGCAGCACCGAGCCGCTGGCCGTCGTCGTCGACCGCAACGCCGGCGGCGCCGCGAGCCAGGGCGTGGGTCCTGGCACGGTGAACATGCTGACCGGCGACTTCGGCCTGTCGGCCACGGACGCCTCCGCGCTCGACATGTCCGTCACGCGCACCGCCTCGTCCCGCACACCGGACAAGGGCGCCACCCAGGAGGGACAGGCGCCGATCTTCGGCAAGGAATGGGTGTCGGGTGCGACCGCCGAGCTGACGGACTCCGACTACTCCCACATCCGCAGGATCTCCGACACGGCCGTGGCCTTGGTCGACTCCGAAGGTGAGGAGACCCACTTCACCGCGAACGCGGCCAAGTCGGGCTGGATTCCGGAGCCGGGTTCGGAGGACCTGACCCTCAAAGGCAGCGTGAGCGGCAGCTTCACGCTCTCCGACACCGAGGGCACGGTCACGGAGTTCACCAAGCCCGATCCGACCGTGCCGACCTGGCAGGTCTCCAGCACCCTGCTGGACGGGCTGACCAACTCCACCACCACGGTGATCTCGCAGAAGACCACCTACAACGGCAAGGCCGTCGCCCGGCCCAAGTGGGTCATCGCACCCACCTCGGCCGCGACCGCCGCGGACTGCGCGGCCGATCCGGCCACCAAGGGCTGCCGGGTCCTGGAATACCTGTACCCGCTGACCACCACCGCCACGGACACCGAGTTCGGCGACGTGGTGGGTCAGGTCAAGTCCATCCGCCTGTGGGCCACCGAGCCCGGCGCGGCCACCTCCAAGGTCCTCGCCATCCAGTCGTACGCGTATGACGGGCAGGGGCGGCTGCGCGAGACCTGGAACCCGCGCATCTCTCCTGCACTCAAGACCGAGTACGAGTACGACAGCGCGGGCCGTGTCGTCAAGTTCACCCCGCCCGGCGAACTGCCCTGGACCTTCACCTACGGCAAGGCGGGCAACGCCGCGACCGCCGGTGACGGCATGCTGCTCAAGGCGACCCGTGCGGGGCTGAAGCAGGGCACCGCCGATGTCGCGGAGGGCACGGCCGCCACCAGCATCGTCTACGACGTGCCGCTGACCGGCACCGCCGCCCCGAACAAGATGGGCGCCTCGGATGTGAAGGCCTGGGGCCAGCTCGACGCGCCGACGGACGCGACCGCGGTCTTCCCGGCCGACGCCGTGCCGTCCTCGCACTCCGGCGGTTCGCTGACCGCGGCCGCCTACAAGCGGGCCGATGTGCACTACCTGGGCGTATCCGGCCGTGAGGTCAACTCCGCCACCCCCGGCGGACACATCTCCACCACCGAATACGACCGCTTCGGCAACACCGTCCGTGAACTGACCGCCGCCAATCGGGCCGTCGCCCTGGGACTGAGCGCTGACGACAAGGCCACCCAGGCCGACCTCGGCATCACTCAGCTCACCGTCGCCGAGCGCGGCGACCTGCTGGCGACTCGCTCCGTCCACAACGAGAACGGAACCCGAGTACTGGAGGAGTTCGGCCCGCTGCGCCGGATCGACCTCACCGCCGATCTGAAGCAGGGCACCACCTCGCTGGTCTCCGCGGGCACTTCGGTCACCGCACGTACGTGGACGGTCAACGAGTACGACGCGGGCCGGCCCACGGACGGCACGGCCAAGGTCAAGGACCAGATCACCAAGGTCACCACCGGCGCCCAGGTGCGCGAACACCCCTCCGTCCAGGGCGAGACCCGCATCACCCAGACCGTCTACGACTGGGTCAAGGGCCTGCCGACCAAGACGATCAAGGATCCGGGTGGTCTGGCGATCACCGAGACCACGGAGTACGACGCCCAGGGGCGCACCGTCAAACAGCTCCTGCCCGGCGCCACGGGCACGGACGCGGCGACCCGCGTGACCACCTACTGGTCCGCGACCGGCACCGGCGCCTGCGCCGGCCGCCCGGAGTGGGCCGACCTGGTCTGCTCGGTCGGACCCGCAGGTGCGATCACCGGTGGCGGCTCCAACCCGACAGGGCTGCCGACCACCACCACCGAGTACGACTGGTGGGGCAACACGGCCAAGGTCACCGAGACCGCCAACGGCGTCACCCGTACGACGACCACGACCTACGACGCCGCGGGCCGGCCGACCAAGACCGCCATCACCGGCGGGCTCGGCCAGGCCGTCCCGGAGGCCACCACCGAGTACGACCCGAACAACGGCAAGGTGACCAAGACCACCTCGCCCACCGGCGGCACGATCACCAAGGCGTACGACAAGCTCGGCCGCCAGATCGCCTACACCGACGCCGACGGCGGCAGGACCACGACCGAGTACGACCTGCTCGACCGGCCGGTCAAGTCGACGGACACGGTGCCGTCGACGGTCACGTACACCTACGACACGGCAATCGAGCCGCGCGGTCTGGCCACCAAGACCACCGACTCGATCGCAGGTACCTTCCAGGCGACGTACGACGCCGCCGGGGCCGTGGTGACCGAGAAGCTGCCCGGCGGCTACACCGTCAAGCAGACGAACGACCCCACCGGTTCCGCCGCCGACCGCACGTACACCCGTGACAGCGACGGCACCATCGTCTACTCGGACACGGTGACCGAGTCCATCCACGGTCAGGTCACCACCCATGCCGGCTGGTCCGACCAGAACTACGGCTACGACGCCACGGGCCGCCTCACCACGGTCGAGGACACCACCGAGACGGTCTGCACGCGCCGCAGCTACGCCTTCGACGCGCGCACCAACCGCAAGTCCCTGACCACGGCGGCGGGCGCGCCCGGCACCGACTGCCCCACCAGTGGAGGCACCGCCGCCAACTCCACGTACGACAGCGCCGACCGGCTGGTGAACTCCGGGTACACCTATGACGCGTTCGGCCGTACGACCGCCCTGCCGGGCAGCACCATCGGCTACTACGCCAACGACCTCGCGTACCAGCAGGTCTCCGGTGGAAAGCGTCAGACCTGGCAGCTCGACGCGGCCCTGCGGTTCCGCTCGTGGAAGGTGGAGACGGGCAGCGGCTCGACCTGGACGCAGACCGCGTCCAAGCTCAACCACTACGACGGCGACGGCGACAACCCGCGCTGGATCGTGGAGGACACCACCACAGGAGCCCTGACCCGCAACGTCGACGGAGCCTCCGGCGACCTGGCGGCGACCACCGCCAAGAGCGGCGACACGGTACTGCAGCTCACCACCATCCACGGCGACGTGGCTCTCCAGCTCCCGCTGGACGCGGGCAAGGCCCCGGTCGCCCTGGACTCGGACGAGTACGGCAACCCGCGCCCGGGCCTGGAGCCCACACGCTACAACTGGCTCGGCGCCAAGCAACGCTCGTCGGAGACCCTGACCGGCCTGCTCCTGATGGGCGTACGCCTCTACAACCCCCAGACCGGCCGTTTCCTCTCCGCCGACCCGGTCTACGGCGGCAACGCCAACGCGTACGACTACGCCCACGCCGACCCGCTGAACCGCTTTGATCTGGACGGCAAGTGGAGCTGGCGCAAAACCCTGCGAAGGGCGTCGACCATCACAGGCTTCGTCGCTGTCGGGGCCTGTTTGGTGGCGACGGCTGGTCTGTGCGGCGTAGCGGCAGGAGCCGCCCTGGCGGCGAGCGCGGCATGGAACGGTTACCAGGCCTACCGAGGAGACATCAGCTGGAAGCGTGCCGCGTTCAACACGGGAATCGATGCCGTGGGTACCCGGTTCCGGGGAATCCGGGGCGCTTACAAGTACCGTCCCGTCCGCAGGTTTCCGAGCCATCGTGCGCATGGTCGGCATCGGGCCTCGCGTCCCAAGGTGATCAACCAGCGCCTCGGGTCCGCGTGGCGTCGCCATCCGGCTCGCTCTTCCTTCCGTACCGGAGTCCAGGCCTACTACGGATACAGAGCCTATGACAACGGCTGGTAAGTTCCGCTGAGCTGAGCTGCTGTTCCTGCTCGAGCCGGGGTGGTGATTCCCCTTCACCACCCCGGTGAGCCCCCAGAAGGAGTACACCGGTGGAAACGGAAGACTGGGGCCTGATTTTTCTGGCACTGGCAGCATTTGCTGCGGCGTTTGCGCGCGCGGGTCAACCGTGGCGCTACAAGTGGATCCTGCCGACCGGATTGCTGGCCGCCGTAGCGGTTGGGCTGCTCTCCGGAAATTCCGACTGGAGGTGGTACGGAATTCCTTTCCTGCTCATCGCCGTCGGAGGAGTGCTGGACGGCCTGTGGATATCCGGGATCTGGCGTCCTGGGGGCAAGAGTTTCCGATCGAACGGAAAGCGGCGCCGTCAGGGCTGATCGCGCCCACGGCTGCTGCAGTGATCTTGGTCGGGGACAATGGACCAGGTGATCAGAGTGCTGGTGGTCGAGGATCACGCCGTCGTCCGGTCCGGGCTGGTGGCGTTGCTCTCGGGCGAGCTGGGGATACAGGTCGTCGGCCAGGCCGCCGACGGCGAGGCCGCACTGGCCGAGGCCGAGCGGCTTCGGCCCGATGTGGCTCTCGTCGACATCGACCTGCCCGTCATGGACGGCATCGCCGTCGCCACCGCGCTCGCCGAAGAGCTGCCGGAATGCCGCGTTCTGATGCTCACGGCGCTGGACCGGCCCGGGCATCTGGGGCGTGCCTTGGGCGCGGGAGCGTCCGGCTACCTCCTCAAGTCCGCGACCCCCGCCGAGACCGCCGACGCGATTCGCAGGGTCGCCGCCGGTGGGCGCGTGATCGACCCGCGGATGCGGGACGGCGGGGCCGACACGGTCAGCCCTCTGACCGAGCGGGAGGCCGAGGTGTTGCGGCTGGCGTCCTCGGGTGCGCACGCCCGTGAGATCGCCGCCGAACTCTTCCTGAGCCTGGGCACGGTACGCAACCGGCTCTCGTCCGCCGTCGGTAAGCTCCACGCCCGCACCCTCGTCGACGCCGTCCGCATCGCCGAACGCCAGGGCTGGCTGTAGGTCGCTGTATGACACAGAAAATGGGAATTGCGTCATGTTCAGCTATTGGCTCGCGATCATACGCCGTGTTGCCGTGGCGCTTTCCGCGCTCGCCGTTTTCTGCGGTGGTGCCATGGCCGGTGCAATGATCTGGGACGACTCGTCCGCCTGGGCGGTGGCGCTGCTTCAGGGGACGCTTCTCGGTCTCGCGGTGGTCGCTGTCACGGTCATCGCCGGCTCCATATCGAACCTGTGGCAGGCCGCGCGTATGGCTTCGCGTCATGGCCTGACGTTGTCCCCCGAGGCCGTGCCCCTGCCGTGCACCGCGGAGATCCGTGTTCCGATACGTCCTGGCACCACCGCCTATCAGCTCACCGACAGTGTGCTGCATGCCCTCAAGCAGCTCCCGGCCCCCCAGATCGACGAGGTGAAGGAATTCACCCACGGCAAGCTCACCCTCATCTGCAGGAAATCGCTCAGCCTCCCGGTGAGGTTCCACATCTCCATCACGACGGACCGGGACACCGCGACGGTGACGATGGACGCCCGCCCCACGGCCACCTGGAGAGTCCTTGACGAAGGCGCGAGTTGGTGCGTCCTCAAGGCCTTCGAGCCGCACGTCGGCAAGGCGGTTCACGACGAGGCGAGCGGCAACAGCGCGACGTGAGCGCGACCCCTACAGAGGAACGATGAAACTTCCTGATCTGCTCATCTTCGTAGGCGTCCTGGCTGCAGGAGGCGCTCTGGCCCTGCTGCTCGGTGGTGGCCTTCCGAGTCAGGCTGTGATGACGCTGGCTTCCATCGGATCCGGCGCTTATGTCGGCACCAGAATGAGGAACCGGAGGAAGAGCAGAGGGTGACAGCCGTCGAAGAGCAGCGCGAGGCCGACCTCGACCGGCAGTGACGTCACCTCTCTGCCATTGCTTCCGCATCGAGTTCGAGCTCGAACCACACCGTCTTGCCGATGCCGCCGGGGCGGGGCTCGGCGCCCCAGTCGTCCGCCAGTGCCTCCACCAGCGCCAGGCCGCGGCCGGACTCGTCCTCCGATGACGCCTCTCGGGGCGTGGGCAGGACGTCGTTCGCGTCCGTGACCGAGATGCGCAGGTTGCCGTCGTCGTTCAGTACGCAGCGCGCCCGGATCTCCCGGCCGGGCGCCTTCGCGTGGCGGTAGGCGTTCGTCATCAGCTCGCTGAGCAGGAGCACCGCCGTCTCCGTCACCTCGTCGGGGAGCTTCCAGGACGTTGCCTGTTCGCGCAGGAGCAGCCTGGCCCGGCCCACGCTCCGCGCGTCGCGGGGGAAGCGGAACTCGATGTCCTGGGGGAGCGCGGTGGGCGAGCGGTGCGGTGTCGGCATACGGGCTGGTTCCTTGCGTGTGATTCTCCGTCGTTCGGTGGGATAAGGGTGGTGGCCTGTGCCTAGCCTCGGCAGTAGCGGGTCGGGTACGCAGCGTGGCTGTACACGGTGCGGCGACGGAAGGCGGGTGAGGGCTAGTGGCCACGGGGGAGTCCCAGCAGGCACAGCAGAACTGGCGTTACTGCGGTGGGCAGATCAAGTTGTGGAGGGAGGAGGCTCAGGTCACTCGGCAGGCCCTGGCCGAAGAGGCCGGCTACGACTACGAGTACGTCAAGTCGATGGAGTGCGGACGCCGTCGCCCTACGTTGAGATTGTTGCAGATCGCGGATCAACTGTGCGGAGCGCGAGGCAAGTTGTCGGCCGCGCACGAGTTCTTGAAACCCGAGCCGTTCCCCCAACGTACGCAGCAGTACGTGCTGGTGGAGGCCGAGGCGATCACCGTCCAGTGGTACGAGCCCCTGTTGATTCCCGGGCTGCTCCAGACTCCGGAGTACGCGCGAGCGCTGATCAGCAGCAACTGCCCTCCTCTGGACGAGGAGACGGTGGACGAGCGGGTCGCGGCGCGACTGAAGCGTCAGGAGAAGCTGACCAGCAAACCGCCCACGCACTTCAGCTTCGTGGTCCACGAAGCCGCGTTGCGCTCGGTCGTCGGCGGCCGGGACGTCATGCGCAAGCAGTGCCAGTACTTGCTGGAAGTCGGCAAGCGGCGTCACCTGTCGATCCAGGTACTCCCGTTCTGCACCGCTCCCACGGCGGCGCTCAGCGGGCCGATGGTGCTGGTGGAGACTGCCGAGCACGAGCGCTATGCCTTTGTCGACGGGCAGTCGACGGGCGCCCTCTACTCTGACGGAAACAAGCTGAGTACTTTGACTCAGCGCTATGGCATGATCCGCATGCAGGCGCTTAGTGTGGAGGAGTCTGCCCAGTTCACCAGGAAGGTGGCGGAGGAGCTGTGAGCGACGAACTGTCATGGTTCAAGTCGAGTTATAGCGACTCCGAAGGCAGCGCCTGCGTCGAGGTCGCCGCCACCCCCCGCACCATCCACGTCCGCGACTCCAAGCTCGGCGTCGACAGTCCGCGCTTCGCGGTGGACGCCGACACCTGGTCAGACTTCCTCGCGTACGCCGCTCACTGAGATCAGCAGCGCGACCGCCGCCGCCGTCACCGGGACCACGTAGCCCGCCGTCGCCGAGACGTGTTCGACCGTCCAGCCGCCGGTCGCGCTGCCGCAGGCGATGCCGCCGAGCAGGCCGGTCACCGCGAGGGTCATGCCCTCGTTGAGGCGGCCCTCGGGGGAGCGCTGCTGGACCAGGGTCATATTGGTGACCATGGTGGGTGCCGTCGCCGTACCGGCGACGAGCAGCGCCACGGACAGCGCGAGCAGGGAGCCGGTCAGGGTGGCGGCCAGCAGCGGCAGGGTCATGAGGGCCGTCATCGCCGCCACGCACCAGGGCAGTCGCCGTCCGGCGGGGCCCGCCGGACGCAGGGCCCCGTAGACCAGCCCGGCCACGCAGGAACCGGCCGCCTGGAGGCCGAGGGCCACACCCGCCACCGACCGATGGCCCTGCTCGTCCGCGAACGCCACGGTGACGACCTCCATCGCGCCGAACACCGCGCCCATGGCGAGGCACACGGCGAGCTGGGCCGGCATACCGGGGGCACGCAGGGGCGCCCGCGCGGGAGTGCGGGGACTCGGTGGCGGCTCGGTCGAGCGCTGGGCGGTGAACAGGAGGATGCCGGTCAGCAGCAGCACCGCCCCGACCAGCGTGCCGGCCTCCGGGAAGAACGTGCCGGTGAGGAAGGCCGCGAGGACCGGGCCGAGCATGAAGCACAGCTCGTCCGCGGCCTGCTCGAAGGAGTTGGCGGTGTGCAGGGCCTCGGGGGCGGACTTCAGCAGATGCGCCCAGCGGGCGCGGGACATGCCGCCCGTGTTGGGGGTGGTCGCGGTGGCGGCGTACGCGGCGAACAGGGTCCAGTCCGGAGCGTCGTAGCGCACGCAGAGCAGAAGGGCCAGGCTGCCCAGGACCGCGCAGACGGTGGCGGGCACGGCGATCCGGGCCTGCCCGTACCGGTCCACCAGCCGGGCGACCCAGGGGGCGGTCACCGCGGTCGCCGCGAGGCCGGTGGCGGTGACGGCGCCGGCCAGCGCGTACGAGCCGCGCGTACCGGCGATCATGACGACCGCGCTCACGCCGAACATGCCCGACGGCAGCCGGGCCATCAGGTTCCCGGCGGTGAAGGCACGGGTGCCGGGGAGGGCGAACAGACGGCGGTAGGGGGCGAAGAGGGAGGCACGGCCTTCGACGGTGGCGGCCGGGGCGGGGGGTTTCGGCATGCCGCCACCGTCGCCCCCGCACCGACCTGCGGTCCAACACCTGATCGGATGCGATTGACGCACCTGCGTTGTAAGTTCGGCCGATGCCCGCCGAACCCGGACCGCCGTACCTCCCCGCCGGGGAGATCGCCCCCCGACTGCTGCGCGCCTTCGTCGCCGTCGCCGAGGAACTGCACTTCACCCGCGCCGCCGCCCGGCTGTACGTCGCCCAGCAGGCCCTCAGCCGGGACATCCGGCGACTGGAGCGGGAGTTGGGCGCCGAGCTGTTCGTACGGACCACGCGGCAGGTCACGTTGACCGCGGAGGGCACCCGGCTGCTGCCGTACGCCCGCCGGGTGCTCGAGGCGCAGCGCGCGCTGCTCGACGCCTTCGGCCGGGGCGAGCCGGAGCGGCCGCTGCTCGTCGACGTCAACAGCCCGGGGCTGTTCGGGGAGCGCGTGCTGGACCGGGCACGGTCCCGGGTCCCGCACCTGGAACTGATGACCCGCTTCGAGAGCGGCCTGACCGGTGCCGCCGCGGAGATCCTGGCCGGCCGGCTCGACGCGTCGTTCGGACGGTTCGCCGGGCTCGACCCCGCGGTCCGGCGGGGACTGCTGCACCAGCCCGTGCGGTACGAGCCCATGGCGGTCATCCTGCCCGAGGGGCACCGGCTCGCGGACCTGGAGCGGGTGCCGCTCGACGCCCTGGCCGGGGAGACCGTGTACGCGGGGGCGGGCAACACCCGTACGCCGGAGTGGACCGACCTCGCGCGTGAGCTGTTCGAGGGGCGCGGCATCGGCATCGCACCGCCCGCCCCCCTGGCGATCGGTGTGGCCGAGTTCCGGCGGGTCATGGCCAAGTACCGCAATCCGATTCTCGCCGTGGTCGACTTTCCGGCCATGCCGCAGACGGTTCTGCGGCCGCTTGTCGACCCCGTTCCGTTGTCGCCTGTGTCACTGGTCTGGCGGAAAGGGCTGATTCACCCCGGATTGGATGCGCTCAGGCGTTCTGCTACCGAACTGGCGTACGAGGAGGGATGGTTGCGCAGGCCGGTGGACGGATGGATTCCGGCCATGGACGCGATCGTGATGGGTGCGCACATCTGAGACCCATCTCCACCGCATGGCCACATGCGATACATTCGGGGACCCGGGCGCACCGTGGTAAAGGGGACGCTCGGGCCGGGTGGGGGCCCTGGTCCGACGACAGTGCGTAGGCCCGGATTCTGGAAGTCATGCCCCTGGGGGGGAAGTACGTGCGCGTCGACAAATGGCCAGATCACGCCCAACCGAACGGCTCCGGATTCTCGTCCGGGGGCGGCCGGGAGACGGGCGGGGCCGCGGACCCGAGTGAGTCGTTCATATCCGGCGACACCCTCGGCTCGGAATCGGAATCAGGCCACCTCTCGGGAGTGGCGCCGGAACTCGGTGACCAGGGCATGTGGCCGGATGCCGCCTGGCCGACGGCCGGTCCTGCCAGTCCTGCCGGTCCTGCCGGTTCTGGCGGTGCTGGTGGTGGTGTGCAAGGAGACCCGCGAGGAGCCGGTGAGGGCCAGGCCCCGGGTGCGGGGGCGGTCTCCTGGTTCGACAAGGGCCGCCCCGCCGAGCCGGCCGCCGCGGCGGAGACACAGCTACTGCCCGGCCCTGGGCCGAAGGCGGACTCCTGGACGACGGCCGACCCCGCGGCCGCCGCCGAGACGCGCATGCTCCCCGGACACGCGGCCGCGGAGACCCAGGTACTGCCCGGAACGCCGAACGCCGCCGAATCCGGGGGCCGGGCCGGCGCGGGCGCGCAGCCGTCCGGCACCGCCGGCACTGGTTTCGCCGGTACCGGCCCCACGGGCACCGGCCCCCTTGGCGTCAAGGTCGAGGACCCGTGGGAGACCCACGACCCGCACGAGGTCACCGTGCAGCTCGACGCGGTGAGCCTGCGGCCGGGCGGCACATTCGCCGCCACGGGCGGCACCGAGGGCGGCAAGGACGCCGACCGGCCCGTCTTCGTCGACGAGTCCGGCCGGCGCAGCCGCCGCTTCCGCCGCCTCGGCCTGGCCGTCGGTCTCGCCTGCGCGGTGTACGCGGTCGTCATCGTCGTCACTCTGCTGTCCGGCAACGCCGCCGCGCCCTGGGTGCCGCTCCCGGATCCGGGCGCCGACGACCACCCGGCGAGCAAGGTCAAGGAGTCCCCGCAGCCTTCGGAGTCCGCCGACCCGTCCGCGCCCGCCGACAGCCCGACCGGAGCCACGTCCGTCCCCGGCGCCCCCGGCGCGGCGGCGGTGACTCCGTCCGTGGGTGCCACCGCCGTACCGGGCGTGCCGGCCCAGCCCGGCAGCACGCCTGCCGCCCCCGCTCAGCCCCAGCCGTCCGTGTCCGCCACGAAGAAGGCCGCCCCGGACCGCAGCACCGCGCCGGCCGCCCCGGGGGGCACTGTCTCGTCCCCGGACCCCGACCCGCCGTCGCCCCCACAGCCCAGCGACCCCGGGCAGAGCACCGAGCCGGCCGGCCCCGGCAAGCCCGGTGACCCCGGCGTCACCACCAACAACAACGCCGCGAAATCCGCCACCACGACTCCGGCCGCCTCCCACGGCCGGGCCGCGGGTCGGCCCGGCGCCCCATCCCACAAGTCCCCGGAGAACGTCCTCTGATGGCCTCCAGCTCCAACCGTCGCCGCTCAGGCAGGGCCGACGGCCGCTCCCGTCGTGCCCCGGCCCGTGTCAACGCGCGGCGCTACCGGCTGCCCATGCGCTGGGTGCTGCCCGTCATGCTGCTGATCGCCATGACCGCCATGCTGATGCTGCGCGGCTATGTGCGCAGCGAGATCCTCGCCGACTACCGCATCAGATCCGTGGGAGCCTTCGACAAGGTGCCCAAGGAGATCTCCACGGGCGGCCCGATCATCGACACCCGAAGCGGCAAGGCCACCAGCCTGAGCCTGCCCAAGCACCGGCTCGTCCTCACCTTCGACGACGGGCCCGACCCCGTCTGGACCCCCAAGGTGCTCGACGTGCTCAAGAAGCACGACGCGCACGCGGCGTTCTTCATCACCGGAACCATGGCCTCGCAGCACCCGGACCTGATCAAGCGCATCGTGCGCGAGGGTCACGAGATCGGACTGCACACCTTCAACCACCCCGACCTGACCTACAAGTCGCAGCGCGGAATCGACTGGCAGCTGTCCCAGAACCAGCTGGCCCTGGAGGGCGCCGCCGGTGTCCGTACGTCGCTGTTCCGGCCGCCGTACTCGTCCTTCCCGGACGCGTTGGACAACAGGTCCTGGCCGGTCGTCGAGTACATCGGCTCCCGCGGCTACCTCACGGTCCTCAACAACACCGACAGCGAGGACTGGAAGAGGCCGGGCGTCGACCAGATCATCCGCAACGCCACCCCGAAGAACGGCGACGGCGCGATCGTCCTGATGCACGACTCGGGTGGTGCCCACCGGGAACAGACCCTCGAAGCGCTCGACCGGTTCCTGCCCGAACTCCAGGCCAAGGGCTACAAGTTCCAGAACCTCACCGAGGCCCTCGGGGCGCCGAGCGCGCACACCCCCGTCACCGGCGTCGAGCTGTGGAAGGGCCGGGCCTGGATCTTCCTGGTCAAGGCCTCGGACAAGCTCACCAGCGTGCTGATCGTCGGCCTCGCCGTCATCGGCTCTCTCGTGCTCGCCCGCTTCGGCCTGATGTTCCTGCTCTCCGGCGCGCACGCCCGCCGGGTGCGCCGCAAGAACTTCCGCTGGGGCCCCGACGCGCCGATCACGCAGCCGGTGTCGGTCCTCGTCCCGGCGTACAACGAGGCCAAGTGCATCGAGAACACGGTGCGTTCGCTCGTCGCCAGTGATCACCCGATCGAGGTGCTCGTCATCGACGACGGCTCCAGCGACGGTACGGCCCGCATCGTCGAGAACTTGAACCTGCCGGGCGTGCGGGTGATCCGGCAGCTCAACGCGGGCAAGCCGGCCGCGCTCAACCGCGGGCTGGCGAACGCCCGTCACGACATCGTCGTGATGATGGACGGAGACACGGTCTTCGAGCCGTCCACGGTCCGTGAGCTGGTGCAGCCCTTCGCCGACCCGAGGGTCGGCGCGGTCGCCGGCAACGCCAAGGTGGGCAACAAGGACCTGCTCATCGGTGCCTGGCAGCACATCGAGTACGTGATGGGGTTCAACCTCGACCGCCGGATGTACGACATGCTCCGCTGCATGCCGACGATCCCCGGAGCCGTCGGCGCCTTCCGGCGCAGCGCGCTGGAGCGGGTGGGCGGCATGAGCGAGGACACGCTCGCCGAGGACACCGACGTCACCATGGCACTGCACCGAGACGGCTGGCGGGTGGTGTACGCGGAGAACGCCCGCGCCTGGACCGAGGCCCCGGAGTCCGTGCAGCAGCTGTGGTCCCAGCGCTACCGCTGGTCGTACGGCACCATGCAGGCGATCTGGAAGCACCGCCGGGCCATCATCGAGCGGGGTCCCTCGGGGCGCTTCGGCCGTGTCGGCCTGCCGTTGGTCTCCCTGTTCATGGTGGTGGCGCCGCTGCTGGCCCCGTTGATCGACGTGTTCCTGCTGTACGGGCTGGTGTTCGGCCCCACGGAGAAGACCGTCGGTGCCTGGCTCGGCGTACTGGCGGTGCAGGTGGTCTGCGCGGCGTACGCCTTCCGGCTGGACCGCGAGCGGATGACCCACCTCGTCTCACTGCCGCTCCAGCAGATCCTCTACCGGCAGCTGATGTACATCGTCCTGCTCCGGTCCTGGATGACGGCGCTCACCGGCGGCCGGCTGCGCTGGCAGAAGCTGCGGCGCACCGGCGGAGTGTCCACACCGCCGAACGGGGCCGCCCAGCAGGAGCCCGCCATGGGCGGGAGGACGGCCTGATGGCGAATCCGCCGTTCGAGTACCAGGCGACGCCTCCGCGGCCGACGCCCCCTCCGACGCCCTGGCCGACGTCGTCCGTTCCGACGCCGACGACCGGGGAAGCCCCGCACGTGACCGCACGCACCCTGCCGCACGCGACGGACGACCCCGCCCGGCCGGCACCGGCGGAGCAGGCCCCCGGCGGCCCCGCCCGCGACCGCTACTTCGACTTCCTCCGCGCGGTCGCACTCTTCCGCGTCGTCCTCTACCACCTGATGGGCTGGGCCTGGCTGCCGGTGGTCTTCCCGTCCATGGGAGTGATGTTCGCCCTGGCGGGCAACCTCATGGCCCGCTCCCTCAAGCGTCCGCCCGTCCAGGTCATACGCGGCCGGATGCGCCGTCTGCTGCCGCCGCTGTGGCTGCTCGGCGCGATCGGTGTGGGCGGCATGGTGCTGCAGGGCTGGGGTCCGGACAGCGACGGGCACCCCGGCTGGTGGTGGTTCCACCTCACGTACTGGATCGTTCCGCTGAGCGATCCGCCGTACGCCGACGGTCTGCACGGGCTCCTCGGGGACGACTGGGCTTCGGCGATCGGCATCCCCCTGTGGTACATCCGCGCCTACCTCTGGTTCGTCCTGCTGTCCCCGCTCCTCCTCAAGGCTCTGCGCGCGCTGCCGTGGGTGACCATCGCCTCGCCCATCGCCATGGCGGCGGCGTTCGAGTTCGGCCACCTCAACCTGCCCGGCGAACGCCTGACGACCGCACTCACCGACTTCAGCACCTTCGGCGCCTGCTGGATCCTGGGCATGGCCTACCAGCAAGGCGTGCTGCAGCGCCTCCCCCGCTACATCGTCCCGTCCGTGGTTCCGGCGATCGCGTGCCTGGGGCTCTGGTACGCGTTGTCGCACGGTTTCAGGGAGGGGCACGACATGGACGACATCGCGTTCGCCCAGTGCCTGTGGTCCTTCGCGGCGGTGCTGCTGCTCCTGCACATCAGCCCGTCCTGGTCGCAGTGGCCCCGCCGGCTGCGCCCCTTCGACCGGCTGATCACACTGCTCAACTCCCGCGCGGTGACCATCTACCTGTGGCACAACGTCTGCATCCTCGCCGCCTCCGCCATGTGGGACAGGCTGTGGGACATCGGCGTGCTGGAGGAGCACTTCGCCTGGCTCCTGCGCAGCTCTTGGCCCCTCCTCGGCGTCAGCTGGCTGCTCATCGGCGGCTGCGTCGTCTGGTTCGGCTGGCTGGAGGACGTGGCAGCCAAGCGCAAGCCGCAGCTCTGGCCGGACGGTTCGTCCCGCAAGCCGGTCAAGGGACGGGCCGCCGCACACCGCGGATAGACAAGCCGGGGCCGGTCTCTCGGTGAGAGACCGGCCCCGGTGGCGGTTCGCTGGCGGCGCCCACTGCCATCCAGCCGTGCTCAGCTCCGTCCCCGCCACAGAAGCGCCAGACCGGTCAGGATCAAGCCGGCCCGGGTCGCCTCGCCGACGGCCGCGCCTGCCGGTGCCCATGACAGGAGCGGGCGGCTCACGGACACGGCGAACAGGCCCAGCAGCGCGATACCGGCACCCCACACGCGCGGGCGGGTCACTGTGCCCTCGAGCCATCCGGGAGCCCGGCCCGTCACGGCGGCGAGTACCCCGGCCGCGGCCACGAACAGGCCGACCACGATGACCACAGCCGAATCGAACGTTCCCATTGTTCTGCCATCTCCCGTAGGTGCAGGAGCGGACGTACCCCCGCCCTGGAGCGGGGGTACGCCGTCTCTCATTCGTGTCTCACGCGCGGGTAGCCGAGGTATATGTCCAGGATGACGCCGTGCGACTGGATGTTCAGCATGTGCTGGAGCTTCGAGGCGATCCAGCTGTAGAGGCCGGCGATGGCGCTGAACACGACCGCGCCGATGTTGCTGCCGGGTATGACTCCGAACAGCACGGCGAGGAGCGTGGCCTTGGACGCGTTGCTCCAGAGCTGGTCGATGACGCTCACGGTCCGCTTGCGCGTCATGTCGATCTCAAGACCCCACCAGTGCCACTTGTGGCCGTTGTAGTTGTGCTTGCTGCGTCCGTCCAGGTCCAGGCAGTTGACCGGGTCGCCCGAGCAGTATTCGTAGGGGTTGGCGCTGCCTTGGAAGATCGGGTCGGTGGACAGGAAGCGGCCGGTCTGGGTGTTGTAGAGGCGGACGCCCATGAGGAGCAGCCCGGAGGGAGTGTCCGCCGAGCGTTGGTAGCCGCCCAGCCAGCCGTATCGACCCACCGAACCGGAGGTGACGTTGCCGTACTCGTCCGTATTGAGGACGGTCGCCGTGGCACCGGCCGTCAGCGGTTGCACCATGGCGACGTCACCGTGGATGGTGGTGAACTGGAGCTTCACGTCACCCGACTTGCCGGTGATCGCCGCCAGTCCGACGACGATCCCCAGGACGTTGCGGGTGAGATCGCCGTTGGAGCCCTCGACGGTCCACTTGGGCGAGTCGCCCTCGCTTGCGTAGTGGTTCACCTTGGTGGCGGTGGTCGACCAGGTGCCCGAGGACTGCGACTGCTCGGTCCAGGAACGGAACCGGTAGGCGGAGTCCAGGGTCCAGGTCTGGCGCTTGTTGCCGGTCGTCTGCTGGCGGACCAGGTCCGTCGAGTAGTAGTCGATCGTGGATCCGGGCAGGCTGGTGGTGCGGCCGAAGTCGTCATAGACGTAACCGGAGTCGACCAACCGGTCCCCGCTGTCATAGGCGTGCGTGGTGCCCGACCCGGTGGACGGGCAGGCGGCGTACGCGGCAGCGGAGGCGGTGGCCCGGGCGACACGGTTGGCCCGCTTGTCCATCGTGTAGGTGCGCGTGGTGCACACCCCGTTGTTGCCGGTGTCGTTGACCGTGTTCAGTCGGCCCGCACCGTCGTAGGCGTAGTGCTGCGTGCCCGCGGTGTTGGAGGTCCGGCTGGTGACCTGGTCATGGACGGAGCGGACGACGGACTCGGCGAACACGGAAGTGCTGTCGCTGTCCCGTGTGTAGGTGCGCTTGGTGAGCGCGCCGGTCGGGTCGCCGGCCTGGTCGAGCGTGTAGCCACCGGGCAGCTTCTCGCTGGTGAGCGCGCCGTCCGCGTCGTAGGCCGCCGTGAAGGAGCCCGCCACGGAGTCGGTCAGCTTCGTCACCAGGCCGCGCGGGTCCACGGAGGTGTCGTAGGTGAAGGTGGTGGTGGACGGCGCGGTGTCCGTGCTCTTCACCGGTCGGTTCAGGTCGTCGTACTGCGTGGTGGTCGTGCCACCGTCGGCGTCGGTGTAGGAGATGAGACGGCCGAGCTTGTCGTAGTCGTGGGTGATGGTCCCGCCGTCGGACGACGTGGTCTTCACCAGTTGGCCCGTGTCGGGGTCGTAGGTATTGGTGATCGCGGGCACGGACTGGCCGAGGTTGCCGGTGACCTGGGAGGTGGCCAGGCGGCCCGCCGCGTCGTAGGTGCGAGTCGCGGTCCGGTAGCTGTTGCCGGAGGTGTCGACCATCTTCAGCACCTGGCCGAACAGGTCGTACGTGATGGTGGAGTCGACCGAGGTCTTCGGGTTGCTCCCGCCCCCGGTGATGTCACCGGCCGGACCCATCCAGCACAACAGCCCCTCCCACTCGGGGTGGCCCTGGCAGAATCCCGTGCCGGTCGCCTTCCAGTACGAGTAGACCTTGCTGGACGCGTCCTCGCCGTTGCCGCCCGGCAGGATGACACCGGTGACCCGGCCACTGGAGTCGTAGCCCTTGTTGGTGTTCAGCCCCAGCCCGCCGGCGTCCTCGGTCACGAGGGTGGGCAGGCCCTTGACCCAGTCGTACTGGGTGACGGTGACCCGCTTGTCGGCCAGGATCGAGTCGTAGCCGTCGACGCGCAGGCCGGAGGTGACGATGGTGAGCTGGTCCCTGACCTTGGCGGAACCGTCGGTGGGGCGTCCCTGGTCGTACTCATTGACCTTCCAGGAGCGGGCCGACACGGTGGTACCTGCCGGGAGGAGGACCTTGTTGCCGTTCTTGAAGTCCTTCGTCAGCTCCACACGGTGCAGCGGACCGAACTCCTCCAGCAGACGGAGACCGTTGTTGCTGTAGTAGTTGTAGGACGAGAGCAGTTCGGCGCGCTGCGCGCTGCTCAGCCCGCTGATGCCCAGCTCGGAGAGTTGCTTCTCGTCGGCCGGGGTCAGGCCGAGCGAGAGGGAACGGTTGGCCGGGGTGAGCTTGCGAACGACGTTGCCGAAGCGGTCGTACTGGGTGGTGCTGATGTGCCCGCCGGGCTCGGTCGTGTCGACCTCACGTCCGGACTCGTCCATGTAGACGATGGTCGCGCGCTTGTAGTTGCCGGAGGTCAGGGATCCACCGTCGTGGGACGAGGGCACCTGGTCGGCGGGGAAGATGGCCGTGGCGTCCGCCGGGCCCTGGGACTGCCCCCAGGTTTCGGTGTCGCCGGACGCCATCGCATAGGGCGCGGCGCTGCCGCTGAGCGGTACGTCGTACACGAAGTCGATCTTCGCGTTTCCGTTCACCGTCGACTTGGTGCCCGGCGCCAGGGTCGGGCGGGACACGGACAGGAGCATGCCGGTGCCGGCCGTGGCACTGTTGCCGGCCTTGCCGTACTCGAAGGTCCACGGCAGCTCTCCGGGCGGGGTGAGCGTGGTGACGCGCCCCGCGCTGTCGTAGCCGTACGCGGTCTTCAGCGGGGTGCTCAGCCGCGCGTCCCATGCCTCGCGCAGCCGCCCCGAGTTGTCGTAGAGGTACTTCTCGACGGTGGTGGCCTTGGACGCGGTCTCACCGGGAGCGGTGGCCCACAGCTTGATCTGCGAGACGCGGCCGGCGTAGTCGCCGAGCGCCGAGGACGTGGCCGTGGTGGACGTCGCGTAGACGAACTCCAGGACTCGGCAGCCCTGTGCGGACGGCGTTGTCCTGCAGGTGGCGGCGGACACCGCGCCGGTCGGCGCGATCAGGTACTTGGGGCGGGCCAGGGTCGTGCCACCGCTGGTCACCGTCTCCGAGACGGTCGTCGTCGTGGAGTTGTCGGTCGGCAGGGAGGCCGTGGTGACGTTCCAGACGGAGGAGGAACCGTCCGCCTTCGCGAAAGTCGTGACGGTGCCGCTGGTCTCCGACAGCGTGAACGAGCCGGTCAGCGAGCCTGTCAAGGTGAGTGAACCCGATCCCGTCTCCGGCGACCAACCACCGCCCGAGGTCGCGGCGAACCCGGTCGCGTTGCCGTCGGCGTCCACGACCGCGACGGAGGTGCTCGACGTCCGCTGGAGGTATTTCCAGGTCGAGCCGCTCTTCTCGGCAACGACACCGGACACCCACTCGGGGCCGAAGATCGGGGCCTGCCCCTCCTGCTGGGCACCCGCGTCCGGGCGGCGGGACGACGAGGTCCGGGAAACGCTCAGGCCGAACACTGAGAGGTCACCGGCGGAAAGGAAGTAGTCACCGGTGAGCAGGTTCACAGTGCCGGGGCCGACATCCTCCTTGGGAGCGTCGCCGGCGACACGGTCCACCGTGACGGGGACGGTCTGGCTGTAGCCGCTCCCGGTGCTGTTGCTGAACTTGGCACGGACCTCTATCGGTCCGTCCTCGCTCAGGGTGCTGGTGGTCTTCCAGGTCAGCGTGGCCGGCTTGCCGTTCGTGACCGGAACGGGCCAGGTGACGGCGGCACCGCTGGAGGAGACGGTGACGTCGGACGCCGGGATCGTCTTCCACGTGTCGGTCTCACCGCGCCGGTACTCGTAGACGGCGTTGGTGTATGCGGACTTGCCGATCGCCGAGAGCGAGACGCGGCGCGCGGTGCGCTGTCCGTCCATGGGTGACGTCAGGGCGACGCCGTCGCTGCCGATGCCGAAGCTGTAGGCGGTGGCCTTCGCCGAATGGTTGCCGGCCTTGTCGACGGTCCGTGCGTAAAGGGTGTGCCAGCCGAGGTCGGCGGTCACGGTGACGGACTTGGCGGCACCGCCGGTGCCGTTGGTCTGGTCGTCCAGCCGTTGCGGGGTGTTGGGGTCGTCCAGGCCCCAGACGTAGCCCTGGCCGTCCGTAGCCGTGGTGGTGAACGTGCAGGTGGCCCCGTTCGACAGCGGTGCGTTCCAGTCGCCCTCCTTGTATCCGGCACAGCTGATGCCGGGGGCGGCGGGCGCAGTCGTGTCGACAGCGAAGACGGTGTACGCGGTCCAGCCGCTGTAGGTGGTGCCGTCGTAGGAACGCGCGCGGAGCCGCAGATGCTTCGCATCCGGCAGGGCGTTGGCCGAGGGCACGGAGAGCAGTGCGTTCACACCGGAGGCGGTGCTCGCCGACGTGCCTGTATAGGAGTAAGTCGTGTCGGCGAAGGCAGGATCGGCCGTCAGCTCGAACTGCGCCTTGTACGTGCCCCCGTCACCGACGACCCCGTTGGCCCACAGCGTGGGTGTGCCCCGGGTGGTGAAGCGGCCTCCGCTGTACGCGTTGACGGAGCTGGGGCTCAGCCCCCAGCTGCTTGGAACCTGTGGCGCGATGCTCGCCACCGCCGACCGCGTCGGGACGGCGAAGGCCTGGCCAGAGGTCAGCGCCACGGTTCCCGCTTCTGCGGCCATGGCCAACGCGAGCAGCACCGCTATGCGGCCCGGTCTGGAACCCCACCTCACGCGTGAGGGTCTGCGAAGCATGTTGCTCCTTTGCCTTGGTCCCTCGTGGGCCGAGGGAGCAGGAATTCATAGCATGGGCACGTCAAGGCCGTGAAGATCCTTTGGGGCCGTAGAGGCGGAACTGTCGTGATCTATGGCTGAAAAGTGAGGATCGGGCATCTCTCCGGGGTGCCGAAATCGAAGGGCCCAACATCCGCCGCCCTTCTGGCCAACGCGCGTAGACGGGCGCATCATGGGGGTGTTCTGCACGCACGACCCTGGCACTGAAATTGTCATGCACGCGTCAAATTGACGGGTGCATGCGCGCCCATCCATACGCGTCATTCAGCGACAGAGGGAGACGGCACGATGGCTTGCGGATCGACCAGCCTATGGGCCGGTGAAACGAGCTGGTTCTGTTGCGGATCCTCCTGGGGTCCGTGCGGCAGCGCGGGCGGCGGCGCCTGCGGCAACTGCCGGTCCAGCGCGAATCACGGCGCCTGGCCCAACGCGTCACAGGCATGCTGGGACATCACCCGGCCCGACCTGTGCGGCGAGAACATCCCCAGACGCGGCTGCGGTGCGGTGATGAACATCAGGCACCAGTGCTCCGGCGCCACCGTCTGCATCACGATCACCGACTGCGGACCGCGCACCAAGGACTGGTGCGGCGAGGCCACCTGCTGCAACGGCGCCTGCCGCACCAACCGCGTCCTGGACCTGACCCCGGCCGCCTTCTCGGCGATCGGCAACCTCAGCTCCGGCAAGCTGCCGGTCTACATCTACGAGTGAGGGGGAGTTCGTCATGACATACCGTCAGAACGGCGACGGCGGCGGCCTGGGCCGCCGGCGCTTCCTCACCGCGGCCGCGCTGAGCGGCGCCACCATCGTCGGCGCGTCCGCCCTCGGCGGCTTCGACGCCGACGCGGCCTTCGCCGCCGAACCTTCGCTCGACCCGGCGATCCCCAAGTCGGCCTTCGTGGAGGGCCGGATCACCGGCATCACCGGCAGTGTCCTGGAGGTCGCGGGATCCTACGGAGACCACTCCCGGGTCCAGATGACCAACGTCACCAGCGTCTGGAAGGTCCGGCCGACCACCGCCGCCGACATCGAGATCGGGGACGGCCTGTACGCGCGGGGCGTTCCGATGCCGGACGGCACCGTCGCGGCCGACGCGGTGTGGGTGAACATCGTGAACCTCGACACCACGATCCGCGGCATCGCGAAGAACCGGGTGCACCTCTCCCACGGGCAGCACGAGATCGTCGGCCACGTCCACCAGGACACGACGAACGCCTCGTACGCGGGCCGTGCGCTCACCTCGGACCTGTCCCGGCTGCGCATCGGGCAGAGCGCCCAGGTGCTCGGGGCCTGGCGGCCGTCCGACAACTCGGTGGACGTCGTCCGCATCTCCGTCGGGCACTGACGGCCGGATCCGAGGAGGAGAAGAGGAGAAGGGGAGGGAAGGATGCTCTCACTGACAACGGGCCTCGTACCGCTGGTCCTCGCGGGCCTGCTGGGGTGGACCGGCTCGGTCAAGCTCTTCGACCGGGACACCGTGCGCCAGGCACCGAAGACGGCGCTGGCCCGGATGCTGCGCAGCAGCGAGCGGGCGGCGCTGGTGCTGCGCGGCACCGGCGCCGTGGAACTCCTGCTCGCGGCAGGGCTGCTGGCCGTGCCGGCGAACCCGGTGCCGGGCGCGGCGACGGCCGTCCTCGGGGCGGGGTTCCTCGGCTATCTCGGCTACGGCCGGGCGCTGGCACCGGAGTCCTCCTGCGGCTGTACGGCGAACGAGGACACCCCGATCACCTGGCGCGCGTTCGCGCGCGCCGCGCTGGTGCTCGTGGGCGGTGCGACGGCGGCGGTGGCGCACGGCTCCTGGTGGTCCACGCTCACCGAACGGCCCGGTGGCGCGGTGGTGTTCGTGACCCTGGCCACGGCCGTCCTGGTGGCGCTGTCGGTCGATCTCGACCGGTGGTGGCTGCTGCCGCTGCGCCGGCTGAGGCTGCGTGTCTTCGGGCATCCGCTCTTCGGCAGCGAGCCGGGGGACCGGGTGCCGGTCGCCGCCAGCGTGGAACTGCTGGAGAACTCCCTCGCCTGGCAGACCGCCTTCCCGGTGGTCCGGTCGGGTCTGCTGGACCACTGGGAGGAGGACGGCTGGCGGATCCTGCTGTACTCGGGTGTGTACGGCGCGGGGGAGAGCGCGCGGCCGGTGTCGGTGGTCTTCGCCCTGGACGCCACGGCCGGCCGGGACACCCCTGGCGACCCGGCGGTCCGCGTCAACTACGTCGACGCGCACACCGGCGAGCCACTGGCAGCGACTCTGCTGCGCGCGGTCCCGTCCCGCAGATCCCTGCCGACCTTCGGCTGACGCCCTCACGGCTCACCGTCCCCGCCCACGGGGCCGGTGAGCCGTCCGCGTCGCGCTGGTGCGGTCGTGGGGGGCTCGGTAGCGTGTCGGCTGTTTCGCCCTGCCCGCCTGCCTCACCAGGAGCCTGCTGTGATCCGCCGCCCAACTCGCCTGCTCACCACAGCCGTCGCCGGCACGACGGCCGTCCTGCTCCTCACCGGTTGCGGCGGAGGAGACGGCGGCGGCTCGAAAGCCAACGACAAGATCGCAGGCGCGGACACGAACACGAAAACGCCGACCTCCCCGACTCCGTCCGCGACGGCGGCGGGGCGACCGCAGATCGAGTTGCCGTCGGATCTCACCTACACCTTCGAGTGGCCCAAGACAGGGGACAAGGACAAGGACGCCGTCCTCTACGACAGTCAGCAATTCATCAAGGCTGTGGACATGGCGATCGCCGAGCAGAAGCCGCTCGACGCGGGGTATCGCTTCTACTCGGAGGGCGAGGCGGCGGCGGGAAGCCAGAAGTTCATCCAGGAATTCGTGGACTACAAGGACCGGATCACCGGCGTCAGGCGGTTCTACGCGGCCAAGGTCCAGGTCAACGATGGCGGAACGGCGAGCCTCGTCTACTGCGAAGACCAGAACAAGGCGTACAACAAGAGCTTGAAGACCGGAAAGACGGAGGTGACCTCGCAGTCGAAGGACAACTACGTCGTCTACAGCAGCCGCCTGCGGGTCAACAAGCAAGGCATCTGGGTCACTGAGAAGCTGGCGTCGCAGCGGGGGAGCTCCGTATGTCAGCCGTGAGCAATCTGCGACGCGCATGCGTCGTCTCCGCCGCAGCCGCACTGTTGCTCTGCCCGGCACAGGCATGGGCGGGCTTCGGCCATGGCGGCAGTACCAATGGCGGGAGCGACGGCAGCGCTTCGGGTGGCGCCGACGGTGACACGATCTCGGCGACCGCCGGCGGCGTTGTCTTCGACCGTTCCAAGAACGGCACCGGCCGTTCCGCGGGACCGGTCGCCCCGGTTTCGTCCTGGACGCCGCCCGCCTGCTGGTATGCCCCGAAGTACACGCCGGAGCAACTGCAGAAGTACTTGGAGCCGATCTGGGAGGCCGAGTCCACCGGGCACGAGTGGGACGCCGAGCAGCGCGACCGGTACGTCGACGGCCACCCGTACAAGGACTTCAACAAGGACAAGGCGGACAAGGGTTATTGGTGGGACTCGTACGTCAACAGGGACTTCCCGCCGGGTTGGGACAAGTGCACAGAGCCGATCTTCTGGGTCGACCGGGGCGCTGCTCCGCCCGCGAACATCGAGAACGCGGTGACGCCGCGCATCCTCGCCGAACTCGCCTACAACGAGATCCGTGTCCCCGGTACCGAGGTGACGCTTGCGCCGGCCGGGGTGACGAAGGTGAATCTGCCTACCTGGGCGTGGCTGGACGGGGCGCGGTTCAGGCCGGTCTCCGTGACGGCTTCCGTGCCGGTGCTGGGGATTTCCGCGACGACCACCGCCGAGCCGGTCTCGTTGCGGATCGACCCCGGTACGGCGGACGCCGAGACCTACCCCGCGTCGGGAGTCTGCCCGATCGTCGGTGGCCGCATCGGTGAGGCGTACGCCAAGGGGAAGGCCGACCGGACGCCGCCCTGCGGGGTGAAGTACCTGCGGTCGTCCGGCGACGGCTCGTACCGGTTGAGAGCCACCATCACCTGGAAGATTCACTGGACGGGTACCGGCGTCCCGGGCGGGGAGCTGCCCGAGGGAACCTTCGGTGCCACCCAGGACGTCACGGTGCAGGAGATCCAGGCCGTGAACCGCTGAGCAGGAGCTGGACAACAGAAAAAGGGGGGCGCCACGGTGAACAAGTGGCGGGTTCGGAAGGTGCTCGAGCAGGTGCGGCAGGGGCAGCGCGTGGAGCTGCGCCTCAGCAAGTCGTCCGTGGCGAAGGCCGCCGGACTCGCCTGCCTCGCTGAGCAGTTCGGGTACGAGTACGTGCATGCCGAGCGCGTACGCGACAACAAGATGCTGCTGGTCCTCGCGCCCGACCCCAGCCCGCAGGCCCGGGCGCGGGCCGCGGAGAACTGGGCGCGGTATCCGAACGCCGCGGACGGGGTGTCGCTGCCGCCGCTCGTGCCGGCCGCGTTCGAGGTGATGACGGCGCGCATCAACGTCGACATGTCGGGCGCCGGCGACCAGATAGCCATGGCGCTCGTCGGCGTCATCGCGACCTTCGGGTGCGCCTACTGCGCGGTGCAGGCCTCGGGGGACGGGCTCTTCCTCCTTGTCATCGGGGTGCTGTGGGTCTGCTTCCTGGTCGCCTCCGCCGGCGGGTTCCTGTCCCTGAGGCGACGCCACGCCAGGGCCGTCGCACTGCTCCAGGCCGCCGGGTTCGTGCCGGTGACGGAGGAGCGCGGGAGGGTGCGGTACCGGCCGGGTCCGGCATGGCAGGCCGGACCGTACGGGCAGGGGCCCTACGGGCAGGGGGTGTACGGGCAGGGTCCCTACGGCCAAGGCCCTTACAGCCAGGGCCCGTACGGCCAAGGACCCTACGGCAACGGGCCTCGCCCCCCGCAGTAGGCAGCCGCCCCCTCGCCGCCCGGGGGCTACCGGTCCGGGCGGTGGGCGGGCACTGTGGGAGGGAACGGATTTCCGGCCTCCGACGATGCCCCGGCGAGGCTGCCGGCCGGGGTGAGCCTAGGCGGTGACACGCACATGGCACTGGCTGCGGCCACGGTCCCGTACGAGCTGAGGTTCGACGCCGGGCGTATCTGCCTGGATCTCCTCTCCACCACCCACCCCGTGGAACGGCTCGACTCCCTCCCGCCACTGCGCGCGTGGATCACCGGCTCGGGGCTGGTGCCGTCCGGCTGCCCGCTGGCGCACGCCGACGCGCCCTGGCTCACGGGGTTCCGGGAACTGCGACGGGACATGGGCGAGTTGGTGCGCGGTTATCTCGGTCAGGAGACGCGGGCCCACGACCTCGCGCTCGCCCGCGTCAACGACATCGCCCGTACGGCACCTCCCGCACCCCGCGCCGCACGCCGCGAAGACGGCACCCTCGTGCGCGAGTTGGCGGGGCCGCCCGACTGCGCCGCCCTGCTCGCGGCCGTCGCCCGGGACGCCGTGGAACTGCTCACCGACCCCGTGGCCCTGGCGGCCCTGCGCCAGTGCGAGGGCGACAACTGCCCGATCGTGTACCTGGACACGTCCCGGGGACGCCGGAGGCGCTGGTGCTCCAGCGAGGTCTGCGGGAACCGTGAACGGGTGGCCCGCCACCGCCGACGCGCGGCACTCTCAAGGACGTAGAGAAGTCAGGGGCAGTAACTCGCTATCCCATTTGCCGGTTGTGGGTGATCCGTGCCGAAGTGATTTGCGTAACACATTGTTTGGCTCGCTTCGGGTGCGGGCAGCGCGTCCGCTCTCACGTCTGTGTCGGAAATGTGAAGGCCGAGCGGGGGGAATGTGCGCCCATGTCCTCCCTCGTCACGTCACCCGACAGAAAACCGTCGGCCTGTTTTGAACACCGCGTGCCCCGGATCCGTACCCGTCGGCGAGCGACCGACTGGGGGGAAGCCCCGGACACCGGAGGTGGGCGTGCGCAAGGATGCGGCCGTGGCCAATGAACGTGGAGCGAGGGCCCGACATCGCATGTCCCAGTCCTCGGAACCTGATGAGGAGTTGATGCGTGCCCTCTATCGCGAGCACGCCGGACCTCTCCTCGCATATGTCCTCCGGCTGGTGGCCGGCGACCGGCAGCGTGCCGAGGACGTGGTGCAGGAGACGCTCATCCGTGCCTGGAAGAACGCCGGTCAGCTCAATCGAGCCACCGGTTCGGTACGCCCCTGGCTGGTGACGGTCGCCCGACGCATCGTCATCGACGGCCACCGCAGCCGGCAGGCCCGGCCGCAGGAGGTCGATCCGTCGCCGCTGGAGGTCATCCCCGCGGAGGACGAGATCGACAAGGCGCTGTGGCTGATGACGCTGTCGGACGCGCTCGACGACCTGACCCCGGCCCACCGGGAGGTGCTCGTCGAGACGTACTTCAAAGGGCGTACCGTCAATGAGGCCGCCGAGACACTGGGCATACCCAGCGGCACCGTCCGCTCACGGGTGTTCTACGCCCTGCGGTCGATGAAGCTGGCGCTGGAGGAGCGGGGGGTGACGGCGTGATGAGCGTGTACGGGGGATTCGGAACGGGTGGTGCGGGTATGTCTGGGGCCATGCAGGGAACCCCGGCTCCGAACGAGCACGAGACCGTCGGCGCCTACGCCCTCGGGATCCTCGACGACACCGAGGCAACCGCTTTCGAGGCGCACCTCGCCGGCTGCGAGTGGTGCGCCCAGCAGCTCGACGAACTGGCAGGCATGGAGCCGATGTTCGCCGCGCTCGCGGACCTGCCGGGCTCCGGCACACCCGCGGTCGGGGAGTCCCTTTCGGCCAAGCCCAGCCCGCGCCTGGTGGAGAAGCTCGTCGACGAGGTCGCCGAGCGCCGTGCCCAGAAGCGCAGGCGCAGCTTCTACATGGTCGCCGCGGCGGCAGCGCTGATCATCGGCAGCCCGCTGGCCGTGTTCGCGGTGAGCGGCTCGGGCGGCGGCGACAACACCACGGCGGGCGCGAGTCCCGCGCAGTCGGCGTTCGCGTCGATGCCCGACAAGGTCACGGCGACGGACCCGGCGACGAAGGTCACCGCGACGGTCGCCGTGGAGAAGAAGGACTGGGGCACGAACGCCGTTCTCGAGCTGAGCAACGTCACCGGCTCGCAGAAGTGCTCGCTCATCGCCGTCGGCAAGAACGGCGAACGTGAGACGGTCACGTCCTGGTCCGTCCCGGAGTGGGGCTACGGCGTCCCGAACGCCAAGACGGAGCAGGCCAAGAACCCCCTCTACGTCCGTGGCGGCGCGGCTCTGGAGCCGAACCAGATCGATCACTTCGAGGTAATGACCTTCGATGGGAAGCAACTCGTCGAGGTACCGGCCGCCTAGCTTCCGCCCAGGGCCCCCTTTCGCGTACGGTTGACGGCTGCCCAGCACGTCAGAAGGGGGCCCGGTGGCCGCACAGGCTCAACAGGATTCCGCGGTCGGATCGGTCCACGGCGCAGCGCACGAAGCGGCGCACGACTCCGTACGGGACCGTGAGATCAGTGTGGAACAGCAGCACCTGGACCGGGTGTACCGCCGCCTCGAGGAGAAGATCCACGAGGCCGAGTTCCTCATGCGTGACGCGGCCCAGCGCGGCCAGGTGGGCACGCCCGGCGCGCTGGCCGAGCGCGACGCGCAGGTCTTCCGGGCGGGCGTCCACCTCAACCGGCTGAACAACGAGTTCGAGGACTTCCTCTTCGGCCGGGTCGACCTGCTGCTCGGCAAGGACGGCAGGAAGGGCCCGGACGGCGCGTACACGGCGGTGGAGCCGGCCGAGGGCGCGGTCCGCGAGGACGGCACGGCGGACATCGCCGAGACCCTGCACATCGGCCGTATCGGCGTCCTCGACGAGGACTACTCCCCGCTGGTCATCGACTGGCGGGCACCGGCCGCCGCGCCCTTCTACCGCTCCACCCCGGTCGACCCCGGCCGGGTCGTGCGCCGGCGCGTCATCCGTTCCAAGGGGCGGCGCGTGCTCGGCGTCGAGGACGATCTGATGCGTCCCGAGCTGAGGGCGTACCTCGACGGCCACGAGCTGCCCGCGATCGGCGACGGCGCGCTGATGGCCGCGCTCGGCCGGTCCCGCGGCCACACCATGCGGGACATCGTCTCCTCCATCCAGGCCGAGCAGGACCTGGTCATCCGCGCCCCCGCCGCCTCGGTGACGTACGTCGAGGGCGGCCCCGGAACGGGGAAGACGGCGGTCGCGCTGCACCGGGCGGCCTACCTGCTCTACCAGGACCGCCGCCGCTACGCGGGCGGCATCCTGATCGTCTCCCCGACGCCGCTGCTCGTGGCCTACACCGAGGGCGTGCTGCCCTCGCTCGGCGAGGAGGGCCAGGTCGCCGTCCGGGCGATCGGCTCGCTCGTCGACGGCGCCGAGGCGACGCTGTACGACTCCCCGTCGGTGGCCCGGGCCAAGGGCTCGTACCGGATGCTGAAGGTGCTGCGCAAGGCCGCGCGGGGCGCACTGGAGTCCAACGGCGCACCGGACCGGCTGCGGGTCGTCGCCTTCGGCCGTCGGCTGGAGCTGGAGGCCGGAGAACTCGACCACATCCGGCGCACCGCCCTCGGCGGCACCGCGCCGGTGAACCTGCTGCGCCCGCGCGCCCGCAAGCTGCTCCTTGACGCCCTGTGGGAGAAGTCGGGCGCCGCCGGCCGGCACACGGACCCGGAACTCGCGGCCGAACTGCGCTCCTCCTTCGACGAGGACGTCACCGGCGAGGACTCCTTCGCCGCCTTCCTCGACGCCTGGTGGCCGGAGCTGGCCCCGCCGGCGGTGCTCGCCGCCATGGCCGACGAGCGGCGGCTGGGCCGCTGGGCGCGCCGGATCCTCAACCCGGGGGAGGTGCGCCGGGTGGCCCGCTCGCTGCGGCGCGGCGGCCACTCGGTGCACGACATCGCCCTGCTCGACGAGCTCCAGGCGATCCTCGGCACCCCGGCCCGCCCGCGCCGGAAGCGTGAACTGGATCCGCTGGACCAGCTCAGCGGTCTGGAGGAGCTGATGCCGGTGCGCGAGGAGTCGCAGCGGGAGCGGGCGGAGCGCCTCGCGCAGGAGCGCACCGAGTACGCGCACGTCATCGTGGACGAGGCGCAGGACCTCACGCCCATGCAGTGGCGGATGGTCGGCCGCCGCGGCCGGCACGCCACCTGGACGGTCGTGGGCGACCCCGCCCAGTCCTCCTGGTCCGACCCGGACGAGGCGGCCCAGGCCCGCGACGAGGCCCTGGGCACCCGGCCGCGCCGCCGCTTCGAGCTGACCGTGAACTACCGCAACCCGGCCGAGATCGCCGAGCTGGCCTCGAAGGTCCTCGCCCTGGCCATGCCGGGCTCCACCGCGCCGACGGCCGTGCGCTCCACCGGCGTGGAGCCGCGCTTCGCCGTCGTCCGGGGCTCGCTGGAGAAGAGCGTGCGGGCGGAGGCGGAACGGCTCCTCGACCTGGTCGACGGCACGGTCGGCGTGGTCGTCGCCATGAACCGGCGCGAGGAGGCCCGGCGCTGGCTGGCCGGGCTGGGTGACCGGGTGGTGGCGCTCGGCAGCCTGGAGGCCAAGGGCCTGGAGTACGACGCGACGATCGTCGTCTCGCCCGCGGAGATCGCGGACGAGTCCCCGGCCGGCCTGCGGGTCCTGTACGTGGCCCTGACCAGGGCCACCCAGCAGCTGACGGTGGTCTCCGCGGAGCGGGACGAGCCGGACGGGGCCGGGGTGCCGGATCTGCTGAGGGACTGAACAACGGGTGAACCTCGGCGACGGGAATGGCCACCGGGGATCCGTTTGTTAGCCTGGATACGGCACCGGCCCGATCCAAGCCCCCGGGCCCAACCTTTGTCGCTACGAGCGACCACTTGCCGCGAGGCGAGCATGGCGGGTCGGTGTCATACAACCTCCCAGAGGCCCACGTCACGATGTGACGTGGGCCTCTTTTGTCGCTCCCGCATCTTTCGCCACCGCGACACTTCTCGTATGGTGAAATTCCGTTTCCGAAATCGGCACCTCCCGGTGAACACTACGTCCGCAACCCGGGGCGACTACCACGTACCCAGGGGTAGGTGCGACGATCGGACGGCAGAACTTCGCGACACGGTGAAAGCAGAGGAAGTCGGCCATGGCAACGGCGCCCAGCGTCTCCTACTCGATGACCATCCGTCTGGAGGTGCCGGCGGGCGGAACCGCCGTATCGCAGCTCACCACGGCCGTGGAGTCCTCCGGAGGCTCGGTGACCGGCCTCGACGTCACCGCGTCGGGCCACGAGCGGCTCCGTATCGACGTCACCATCGCGGCCACCTCGACGGCCCACGCCGAGGAGATCGTCGAGAAGCTGCGCGGCATCGAGGGCGTCACGCTGGGCAAGGTCTCGGACCGTACGTTCCTCATGCACCTCGGCGGCAAGATCGAGATGGCGTCCAAGCACCCCATCCGCAACCGTGACGACCTGTCCATGGTCTACACCCCCGGTGTGGCCCGCGTGTGCATGGCGATCGCGGAGAACCCCGAGGACGCCCGGCGCCTGACCATCAAGCGCAACTCCGTTGCGGTCGTGACGGACGGCTCGGCCGTCCTCGGCCTGGGCAACATCGGCCCCAAGGCCGCCCTCCCGGTCATGGAGGGCAAGGCGGCCCTCTTCAAGCGCTTCGCCGGCATCGACGCCTGGCCGATCTGCCTGGACACCCAGGACAGCGACGCGATCGTCGAGATCGTCAAGGCGATCGCCCCCGGCTTCGCGGGCATCAACCTGGAGGACATCTCCGCGCCCCGCTGCTTCGAGATCGAGGCCCGGCTGCGCGAGGCCCTCGACATCCCCGTCTTCCACGACGACCAGCACGGCACCGCGATCGTCGTGCTCGCCTCGCTGACCAACGCGCTGCGCGTGGTCGGCAAGTCGATCGACAGCGTGCGCGTGGTGATGTCAGGCGCCGGCGCCGCCGGCACGGCGATCCTGCGCCTGCTGCTCGCCGCGGGCGTGAAGAACGCCGTCGTCGCCGACATCCACGGCGTGGTGCACGCCGGCCGTGAGGACCTCGTCGGCGCCGCCCCGGACTCCCCGCTGCGCTGGATCGCGGACAACACCAACCCGGAGGGCCTGACCGGCACCCTGAAGGAGGCCGTGCACGACGCGGACGTCTTCATCGGCGTCTCGGCGCCCAACGTGCTCGACGGCGACGACGTGGCCGCCATGGCGGAGGGTGCGATCGTGTTCGCGCTCGCGAACCCCGACCCCGAGGTGGACCCGGCAATCGCCCGTCAGACAGCGGCAGTTGTGGCCACCGGCCGCTCCGACTTCCCCAACCAGATCAACAACGTGCTGGTCTTCCCGGGTGTCTTCCGCGGCCTGCTGGACGCGCAGTCCCGTACCGTCAACACGGAGATGATGCTGGCCGCCGCGCAGGCCCTGGCCGACGTGGTCACCGGGGACGAGCTGAACCCGAACTACATCATTCCGAGCGTCTTCAACGACAAGGTCGCCGGTGCGGTGGCCGGAGCGGTCCGGGAGGCGGCCGCGAAGTCGGCGGCGACGGCGTGATGATTGCCACCGCGCCGGGAAACCGGCGCGTCGCGAGGCACCCCGCCGTCGGCGGAGCCTTATCGTGACGGCCATGCTCGGGCATCTCTTCGTGTGACTCCCAAGGGTGTTCTCACGACTCCTATGGGTGCCGGATTGGCATTCGCGCCGCAGGTGGGGGCAGGATGCCTCCCTGGGCGCGAGGGTTCGGCGACGGACCCGGGTCCGGGGACTCACCGAGGACCCTGGCAGCATCGGCTTCGCTGTGCCCAACATGCGGCCTCGCCGCAACGGCAAGAAGAACACGGGAGTAAGAACATGAACCGCAGTGAGCTGGTGGCCGCGCTGGCCGACCGTGCCGAGGTGACCCGCAAGGACGCCGACGCCGTGCTGGCCGCGTTCGCCGACGTCGTCGGCGACATCGTCTCCAAGGGGGACGAGAAGGTCACCATCCCTGGTTTCCTGACCTTCGAGCGCACCCACCGTGCCGCTCGCACCGCTCGCAACCCGCAGACCGGCGAGCCGATCCAGATCCCGGCCGGCTACAGCGTGAAGGTCTCCGCGGGCAGCAAGCTCAAGGAAGCGGCCAAGGGCAAGTGACCCAGCCGTCTCGTGCGCCGCGGGACGGCGCACGAGGCGCTGTAGGCCGGTCCTTCCAGGCCATCGAACGCCAATGGGGCGGCCCCTCACCAGGGGCCGCCCCACTGTCGTACGCGCTCTGGGGCGCCCGCCGGGCCGACCGGATCATCCGGGGCCCGGCCGGGAGCACCGGTCAGCCGAGGGCCTGGCCCGGGAGCTCCACCTTGGCGCCCAGCTCCACGAGCTTCTCCATGAAGTTCTCGTAGCCGCGGTTGATCAGGTCGATGCCGTGGACGCGGGACGTGCCCTGGGCGGCCAGGGCCGCGATCAGGTAGGAGAAGCCGCCGCGCAGGTCCGGGATGACCAGGTCGGCGCCCTGGAGCCGGGTCGGCCCCGACACCACCGCGGAGTGCAGGAAGTTGCGCTGGCCGAAGCGGCAGTCGGAGCCGCCCAGGCACTCGCGGTAGAGCTGGATGTGCGCGCCCATCTGGTTGAGCGCGGAGGTGAAGCCCAGACGCGACTCGTACACCGTCTCGTGGATGATCGACAGGCCCGTGGCCTGGGTCAGGGCCACCACCAGCGGCTGCTGCCAGTCCGTCTGGAAACCGGGGTGCACGTCCGTCTCCAGCGCTATGGACTTCAACTGGCTGCCCGGGTGCCAGAAGCGGATGCCCTCGTCGTCGATCCGGAACGCGCCGCCCACCTTCCGGTAGGTGTTCAGGAAGGTCATCATCGACCGCTGCTGCGCGCCGCGGACGTAGATGTCGCCCTCGGTCGCCAGCGCCGCCGACGCCCAGGACGCGGCCTCCAGCCTGTCCGAGAGCGCCCGGTGGTCGTAGCCGCCGAGCTTCTCCACGCCCGTGATCCGGATCGTCCGGTCGGTGTCCATCGCGATGATCGCGCCCATCTTCTGCAGAACGCAGATCAGGTCCTCGATCTCCGGCTCCACGGCCGCGTTGGACAGCTCGGTGACACCCTCGGCCAGCACGGCCGTCAGCAGCACCTGCTCGGTCGCGCCGACGGACGGGTACGGCAGCCGGATCTTCGTGCCGCGCAGCCGCTGCGGGGCCTCCAGGTACTGCCCGTCGGCCCGCTTCTCGATGACCGCGCCGAACTGCCGCAGCACGTCGAAGTGGAAGTCGATGGGCCGGCCGCCGATGTCGCAGCCGCCCAGGCCGGGGATGAACGCGTGCCCCAGCCGGTGCAGCAGCGGCCCGCAGAACAGGATCGGAATGCGCGAGGAGCCCGCGTGGGCATCGATGTCGGCGACGTTGGCGCTCTCCACCCGGGTCGGGTCGAGCACCAGCTCGCCCGGTTCGTCACCCGGACGGACCGTCACGCCGTGCAGTTGCAGCAGACCGCGCACGACACGCACGTCACGGATGTCCGGAACGTTGCGCAGGCGACTTGGCTCACCGCCCAGCAGGGCGGCGACCATGGCCTTCGGTACGAGGTTCTTCGCACCGCGGACTCGGATCTCGCCCTCCAGCGGGGTTCCGCCATGGACAAGCAGTACGTCGTCAGTGCCGTTGACGGTCATGTATCTCGCGTTCCGATGAGGTGGGCAGGTGGCCGGCCGATCACTGCGGAGGGGGCCGGAGAGACAGGGTAGTCGCCGTGCGCCCCCCTGCAGAAAGCCCGTGGCACCCGGGGTTGGCTCATGATCCCGCACCGACACGCGCCGTTGAGCGCCGGGTACGTGCGGTCACCGCCGCCGCCGTGCGCCGGTGGCGCTTCCGTGTCCCGTGAGCTGCGCTCACCCCCGTAGCCGGATTGGCTCCCCATGCGAAGGGAAGATGCGGGATCATGTCTGGCATGACCGAGGTGTCCTCGCTCACAGGGCGGCTGCTCGTGGCCACGCCCGCCCTGGCGGACCCGAACTTCGACCGCGCGGTGGTGCTCCTTCTCGACCACGACGAGGAGGGCTCCCTCGGTGTCGTCCTCAACCGTCCCACGCCCGTGGACGTGGGCGACATCCTGGAGGGCTGGGCGGACCTCGCCGGGGAGCCCGGCGTCGTCTTCCAGGGCGGCCCGGTGTCCCTGGACTCCGCACTCGGCGTCGCCGTCATCCCCGGCGGCTCCGGCGAGGGCGCCCCGCTGGGCTGGCGCCGGGTGCACGGCGCGATCGGTCTCGTCGACCTTGAGGCACCTCCCGAGCTGCTGGCCTCCGCCCTCGGCTCGCTGCGGATCTTCGCCGGATACGCCGGCTGGGGACCCGGCCAGCTGGAGGACGAGCTGGAGGAAGGAGCCTGGTACGTCGTCGAGTCGGAACCCGGCGACGTGTCCTGCCCGGCCCCCGAGCGGCTCTGGCGCGAGGTGCTGCGCCGCCAGCGCAGCGAACTGGCGATGGTCGCCACATATCCCGACGACCCTTCGCTCAACTGATGCCCGGGGCCTTCAGTACCCTTGCGGTATGAGCACTCTCGAGCCCGAGCGCGGCACTGGTACGGGGACCCTCGTCGAGCCGACGCCGCAGGTGTCCCACGGCGACGGCGACCACGAGCGCTTCGCCCACTACGTCCAGAAGGACAAGATCATGGCGAGCGCCCTCGACGGCACGCCCGTCGTGGCGCTGTGCGGCAAGGTGTGGGTGCCGGGCCGCGACCCGAAGAAGTACCCCGTCTGCCCGCTGTGCAAGGAGATCTACGAATCCATGAGCGGCGGCGGCGAAGGCGGCGACGACAAGAAGAAGTAACCGGCTCCCCGCTCGGCAGAGACTCTCAGGGCCCCCGAGGCACGCTCCGGCGCGCCCCGGGGGCCCGTGCCGTCGCCGGGCTCGTGCACCATGTGCAACGCCCGTTGCGCCGCGTCGCGGCCGGCGCTACCCATGGGGGGCATGACCGACGTGATTCCGGCCCCGCGCGCCGCGGCCGGCTCCCCGGACCGCGCCGTCCCTCTCGACCGGAGCACCACCCTGTGGGCCGCAGAGGGCACCGGCGGCACCGAACGCTGGCTGCGCGGCACGCTCGGCGCGGCCCTCGGCCTGCCCCTCGCGCCCGGCGCCGAGGACGACCCGGACTCCGTACGGCTGCGCCTGGACGACTCCCTGGAGCCCGAGGCGTACCGGCTCGCCGCCGTGCCCGGGCAGGGCGTCGAGATCCGCGGCGGCTCCCCGGCCGGGGTCTTCTGGGGTGCGCAGACCCTGCGCCAGCTGCTCGGCCCCGACGCCTTCCGGCGCGCCCCCGTACGGCCGGACACCGCCCACGCGGTCCCGGCGGGGGTGATCGAGGACGCCCCCCGCTTCCGCTGGCGCGGCCTGATGCTCGACGTGGCCCGCCACTTCATGCCCAAGGACGGCGTCCTGCGCTACCTCGACCTGATGGCCGCGCACAAACTCAACGTGCTGCACTTCCACCTGACGGACGACCAGGGCTGGCGTGTCGAGATCAAGCGGTACCCGAGGCTGACGGAGGTCGGATCCTGGCGGGCGCGGACGAGATTCGGCCACCGGGCGTCCCCGCTGTGGGAGGACAAACCGCACGGCGGCCACTACACCCAGGACGACATCCGCGAGATCGTCGCCTACGCCGCCGAACGGCACATCGCCGTCGTCCCCGAGATCGATGTGCCCGGGCACTCGCAGGCCGCCATCGCCGCCTACCCGGAACTCGGCAACACCGACGTCGTCGACACCGCCGCCCTCACCGTCTGGGACGACTGGGGCGTCAACCCGAACGTCCTCGCCCCCACCGACGCCACCCTGCGCTTCTACGAGGGCGTCTTCGAGGAACTGCTCGAACTGTTCCCCGCGGACGCCGTGGCCTCCACCGGATCCGCGGGTTCCGCGGCGTTCGGGGCGTCCGCGGCGTCCGCGGCGTCCGCGGCGTCCGCGGCGTTCTCAAGTTTCATCCACATCGGCGGGGACGAGTGCCCCAAGGAGCAGTGGCGGGCCTCGCCGGCCGCGCAGGCGCGGATCGCGGAACTCGGGCTGGCCGGCGAGGACGCGCTCCAGTCCTGGTTCATCGGTCACTTCGACGCCTGGCTCACCGCGCGCGGGCGCAGGATGATCGGCTGGGACGAGATCCTGGAGGGCGGTCTGGCGGCGGGGGCCGCGGTGTCGTCCTGGCGCGGGTACGCGGGCGGGATCGCGGCCGCGCGGGCCGGCCACGATGTCGTCATGTGCCCCGAGCAGCAGGTGTACCTGGACCACCGCCAGGCCCCGGGCGAGGACGAGCCGGTGCCGATCGGCTACGTGCGCACCCTGGAGGACGTCTACCGGTTCGAGCCGGTCCCTCCGGAGCTCGACGAGGCGCAGGCCCGCCATGTGCTGGGCACGCAGGCCAACGTGTGGACCGAGGTGATGGAGGATCAGGCACGCGTGGACTACCAGGCCTTCCCCAGGCTGGCCGCGTTCGCCGAGGTCGCCTGGAGCGCCCTGCCCGCCCCGGCGGAACGGGACTTCGCGGATTTCGAGCGGCGGATGACCGCCCACTACGGGCGTCTGGACGCCCTGGGAGTCGGGTACCGGCCGCCCACCGGGCCGCGCCCGTGGCAGCGGCGTCCCGGCGTCCTCGGGCGGCCTCTGGAGGGCCCTCCGCCGTCGAGGTAGCCGGGCGGGGTGGCGCGCCGGGGGGTGACCGGTTCCGTCCGCGGCCCCGCTCGCCGGTTCCGCCGTCTCGAACAGGTGGCGGAAAAAGTCCGCAAGAGTCAGCGAAGAGTGGGAATTCGCTCGCACCGGTGATGGCGTGCCAAATCGGCCCATGTCCCCGATGAGGTGGGCGAATGCCACCTAGCGGACCCCTGTCTTCGGGCCCTGCGAAGATGTGCCAGAGTTGCCACGTCCGGCCTGTCAGCACGTACCGTACGGCAGCACAGGTGGGACCAGTGGGGGCAGCGGGAAGGGGCAGCCGGTTTTGACCACGCACGCACCTCAGGCGGCGCAGGCCGTCACGCTGCCCACGACACTGAACGAGGCGGTGGCGGCACTCACCGCCATGCCCGCGGCGGTGCCCGTGGCCGGCGGTACCGACCTCATGACCGCCGTCAACTCCGGGCAGCTCAGGCCCACCGCGCTGGTCGGGCTCGGCCGGATCAGCGAGATCCGCGGCTGGCAGTACCAGGACGGCCACGCGCTGCTCGGCGCCGGACTCACCCACGCGCGCATGGGGCGCCCCGACTTCGCCGCCCTGATCCCGGCGCTGGCCGCCGCCGCGCGCGCCGCGGGCCCGCCGCACATCCGCAACGCGGGCACCCTGGGCGGCAACATCGCCTCCGCCGCCCCCACCGGGGACGCGCTGCCGGTGCTGGCCGCCCTGGAGGCGACCCTGATCATCGCGGGCCCGGGCGGAGCCCGCCGGGAGATCCCGGTGTCGCACCTGCTGGCCGGCGTGGAGATGCTCCGCGCGGGCGAGCTCATCGGCTTCGTGCGCGTGCCGCTGCTGCACGCGCCCCAGGTCTTCCTCAAGGCGACCGGCCGTACCGGACCGGGCCGCGCGGTCGCGTCCGTGGCGCTGGTCCTCGACCCGGCCCGGCGCGGGGTGCGGTGCGCGGTGGGCGCCATAGCGCCGATGCCGCTGCGGCCGCTGGACGCCGAGCACTGGGTGGCCCAGCTCATCGACTGGGACGCCGGCCGCGTGATCGTCCCGGAGGCGCAGACCGCCTTCGGCGAGTACGTGGCCGCTGCCTGCATCCCCGATCCGGTCCCGGCCGAGGACGGCTCCGTGCAGCAGCTTCCGCCCGCCGTACTGCACCTGCGGCGCACCGTCGCCGCGCTGGCCCGACGAGCACTGGGGAGGGCGCTGTCGTGACCGACGACCAGCACGCGGAGGGCGCGCCGGGCAGCGGCGGCCGATGGGACCCGCTGCCGCAGGGCGAGTACGACGACGGCGCCACCGCGTTCGTGAAGCTGCCCGAGGGCGGCATCGACGCCCTTCTCGCCGCCCACAGCCCGCTCGCGGCGCCCGGCCAGGGCTACGTGCCGCCGCAGATAGCGGTCACGCCCGCCCCGGCGGACGGCACCGACCCGGCGGCGCCCGGCGGTTGGGCCGTGCCGGGCGCGCCCGCGCAGGGCGCCCAGTGGCCCGACCCCAACGCGGTGCCGCAGGACGCGGGCGCGGACGACCGGTTCACCTACCGTCCGGAGGCCACCCAGCAGTGGCACTTCGACGAGGGCCGGACGGGCCAGGTCCCGCCCGGCTCCGGGCAGGACGTGACCGGGCAGTGGTCGATCCCCGTCGCCGGGGGTGACATCCCGGACGAATCAGGCGAGTTCACCACGTCGTCCCTGGTCCAGCAGTGGGGCGGCACCCCTCCGTCCACCCTTCCCGGCGGCGCCGCCGCCCCCTGGGCCACGGAGGAGGTCGGCCAGGCATGGAGCCGCCCCCGCCCCGATTCCGGGAACCCCGGCCCCCACGAGAACGGCCCGGCCGACGCCTCATTCCCGGGCGGACCCGGTGCGGGCCCGGCCGAAGCGGCGTACGACACGCGCGGAGACGGGCGGATGCCGGGGGCTCCCGCCGCGGGCGGCCCGACCGGAGGCGCCTACCCGGCCGGCGCGCACGGCGCCGGGCCGGACGGTGCGCCCACGGACGCCCGGCGCCCGGGCGGGCCCGGCGCCGAGGCGGCTGAAGCGGCCTACGGGGCCGCGGCGGACGGCACGCGTGGAGACGGGCGCATGCCCGGGGCTCCCGCCGTGGGCGCCCCGACCACGGGCGCGTTCCCGGCCGGAGCGCCGGATGCGCGTGGGAATGTGCGGTCGCCGGGGGTTTCCGGCCCGGAGAGTGTGACCGGTGGCGCCTTCCCGGCCGGGCGGCCCGGCGAGGGCGGGCACGGTGCTGGGGCGCCGGAAGGCGCGTACGGGGCCACCGCGGACGGCGCGTCGGCGTCGGGCGCGGGCCGCGTGGACGGCCGTCCGGCGGAGCACGGGCACACGGCCGGGGAATCCGGGCCGCGGGCCGCCTCGGCCGGGCCCTTGCCGCCGGCGGTGACCGGAACCGGCGCGGACGCCGCCCAGAGGCACGGCAGCGGCGCCCCGGCGGCGCAGGACGCCCAACTCCGCGCGCAGGGAGGCGCCCAGGACTCGTCTTCCCGGCCCGAGTCCCCGGCGGAGTCCGGCGCGGACTCCCCGCGGCCCGCTTCCGGCGCGGCCGGGGCGGGCGAGGACGGCCGAGGGCCCGTCAAGGCCGCGGAGGTGCCCACCGGGCGCCCCGCGCGGCCCTGTCCGGCCGAGGACGCCCAGCCGTCCTCCGGAGCCGCCGAGGAGCCCGCCACGGACTCCGGCTCCGCGACCCCCGACGACGCGGCCGCCACCCCGGGCCCGGACGCCGGACAGCCGGACGCCGCCGCCCAGGACGACCGGGCTTCCGCGGCCCCGCAGGACGAGCACCCGCTCGCCTCGTACGTGCTGCGCGTCAACGGCGTGGACCGGCCCGTCACCGACGCCTGGATCGGCGAGTCGCTGCTGTACGTGCTGCGCGAGCGGCTCGGGCTCGCGGGCGCCAAGGACGGCTGCTCGCAGGGCGAGTGCGGCGCCTGCAACGTGCAGGTCGACGGACGCCTGGTCGCCTCCTGCCTGGTGCCCGCGGTCACCGCGGCGAGCAGCGAGGTGCGCACGGTCGAGGGACTGGCCGTGGACGGCCGGCCCTCGGACGTGCAGCAGGCGCTCGCCCGGTGCGGCGCGGTGCAGTGCGGCTTCTGCGTGCCCGGCATGGCGATGACCGTGCACGACCTGCTGGAGGGCAACCCGGACCCGACGGAACTGGAGACCCGCCAGGCGCTGTGCGGCAACCTGTGCCGCTGCACGGGCTACCGCGGCGTCCTCCAGGCCGTCAAGGAAGTCGTCACCGAACGCGAGGCGCACTCCGCGGCGGGCGAGGCCGAGCAGGAGGCCGACGAACCGCGCATCCCGCACCAGGCGGGTCCGGGCGCCGGCGGGATCCACCCCTCCGCGTTCGACACCCCGGCACCGCACGACCCCTACGGCCAGGACGGAGGCCAGGCGTGAGCAACGAAGCCGCCACCGCCGCCGCGGAGACCGCCCCGGCACCCGAACCGCTGCCGCACGGTCTCGGCTCCTCACTGCCCGCCGCCGACGCCCGCGCCAAGACGGAGGGCACCTTCCCGTACGCGGCCGACCTGTGGGCCGAGGGCCTGCTGTGGGCGGCCGTGCTGCGCTCGCCGCACCCGCACGCGCGCATCGTGTCCATCGACACGGCACACGCGCGCGAGATGCCCGGCGTCCGGGCCGTCGTCACCCACGAGGACGTCCCGGGCCGTCCGGTCCACGGCCGCGGCACGCCCGACCGCCCCGTGTTCGCCTCCGAGGTCGTGCGCCACCACGGCGAGCCCATCGCGGCCGTGGCCGCCGACCACCCGGACACCGCCCGGATGGCCGCCGCCGCCGTCATCGTCGAGTACGAGGTGCTCGACCCGGTGACCGACCCCGAACAGGCCTTCGAGGCCGAGCCGCTGCACCCCGACGGCAATCTGATCCGGCACATCCCGCTGCGCCACGGCGACCCGGAGGCGGCCGGCGAGGTCGTCGTCGAGGGCCTGTACCGCATCGGCCGCCAGGACCCGGCCCCCATCGGCGCCGAGGCCGGCCTCGCGGTGCCCCGCCCCGACGGCGGCGTGGAGCTGTACCTGGCCTCCACCGACCCGCACACCGACCGCGACGCGCTCGCCGCCTGCTACGGTCTGGAACCCGATCGAGTCAAGATCGTCGTCACCGGCGTGCCCGGCGCCACGGCCGACCGCGAGGACCAGGGCTTCCAGCTCCCGCTCGGCCTGCTGGCCCTGAAGACCGGCTGCCCGGTGAAGCTCACCGCGACCCGCGAGGAGTCCTTCCTGGGTCACCCGCACCGCCATCCCACGCTCCTGCGCTACCGTCACCACGCCGACGCCGAGGGCACGTTGGTCAAGGTCGAGGCGCAGATCCTGCTGGACGCGGGCGCCTACGCCGACACCTCCTCCGAGGCCCTCGCCGCCGCCGTCTCCTTCGCCTGCGGCCCCTACGTCGTCCCGAACGCCTTCATCGAGGGCTGGGCCGTACGCACCAACAACCCGCCGTCCGGGCACGTCCGCGGCGAGGGCGCGATGCAGGTGTGCGCCGCCTACGAGGCGCAGATGGACAAGCTGGCCAAGAAGCTCGGCCTGGACCCGGCCGAGGTGCGCCTGCGCAACGTCATGGCGACCGGCGACGTACTGCCGACCGGCCAGACGGTGACGTGCCCGGCCCCGGTCGCCGAACTGCTCCAGGCGGTACGGGACCACCCCCTGCCGCCGCTGCCCAAGGACGTCCCCGAGGAGGAGTGGCTGCTGCCCGGCGGCCTGGAGGGAGCGGGCGAACCGGGCGCGGTGCGCCGGGGCGTGGGCTACGGCCTGGGCATGGTGCACATGCTCGGCGCCGAGGGCGCCGACGAGGTCTCCACGGCGACCGTGCGGGTGCAGGGCGGCGTGGCGACGGTGCTGTGCGCGGCGGTGGAGTCCGGCCAGGGGTTCACGACGCTCGCCCGGCAGATCGTCCAGGAGACCCTCGGCATCGACGAGGTGCACGTGGCCGCGGTGGACACCGACCAGCCGCCGGCCGGCGCCGGCTGCCGGGGCCGCCACACCTGGGTGTCGGGCGGCGCGGTGGAACGCGCGGCCAAGATGGTCCGCACCCAGCTCCTCCAGCCCCTCGCCCACAAGTTCGGCATGTCCACCGAGCTGCTCCAGATCACCGACGGCAAGATCACGTCGTACGACGGCGTGCTGTCCACCACGGTCACGGAGGCGCTGGACGGCAAGGAGCTGTGGGCCACCGCCCAGTGCCGCCCGCACCCCACCGAGCCGCTGGACGGGGCGGGCCAGGGCGACGCCTTCGTGGGCCTGGCCTTCTGCGCCGTGCGCGCGGTGGTGGACGTGGACATCGAGCTGGGCTCGGTACGGGTCGTGGAGATGGCCCTCGCCCAGGACGTGGGCCGGGTGCTCAACCCGGCCCAGCTCGCCGCCCGGATCGAGGGGGGCGTCACCCAGGGCGTGGGCATCGCCCTCACCGAGAACCTGCGCACCCCGCGCGGGCTGGTCCGCCACCCCGACCTCACCGGCTACGCCCTGCCGACCGCCCTGGACGCGCCGGACATCCGGATCGTGAAACTGGTCGAGGAGCGGGACGTCGTCGCCCCCTTCGGCGCCAAGGCGGTCAGCGCGGTGCCGGTGGTGACCTCGCCCGCGGCCGTCGCCTCCGCGGTACGCGCCGCCACGGGCCGTCCGGTCAACCGGCTGCCGATCCGGCCGCAGGCCGCGGTGGTGACCGCGCAGTGAGGGGCGGCCGCCCGCGGTGAGACAGGCTGGATGAGACAGGCTGGAAAGGAACGCCGGGCGCCCGCCCGGCGTCTTCCGTTTTGGGACGTTGTCAGTGAGTGGGCGTAGTCTTCGGGCAGTGGGGACGAGGGCCGCCGCCCGAGACGGAGCGCCCGGACCCGACCAGCCGGGACGCGGTCCGCCCCGGCACCTGAACTGAACCGCACGGGGGACGATGAGCATGACCGACACCGTTGTCAGGGTGATCACCCGGCCCGAGAGGGCCCGCGAACCACGCCGCTCCTACGGCGAGTTCGCGTTCGGCCCGATGGCGGCTCCCGTCCGCCCGGCGGCCCGCGTCCGCCCGGCGGCTTTGGCCGTCAGGCCCGGCACGGCCTCCGGGCTGACCCTCGACCTGCGCGCGCACCTGCTGCACCGTGAGTTCGGCCGAGGCCGGATCGCGCGCTACGAGGACGTTGACTTTCCCGCCACGCTCACCCACGAGCCCACCCGCCGCTTCCTGCGCGACACGGGCCTGCCCGAGGACGGCGTACTCCTCCAGTCCGACACCGACGTGCCCCTGCCGACGCTCGCCGAGTTCTGCGCCGACGAGTGCTCCGACGACTTCTGGCCCGACGAACTCCCCGCCCGCGCCAACCGGTTGATACGCCTCGGCCGCTTCGCCGACGGCGGCAGCCTGCTGGTCGACGGCACCACCGGCGAGGTCCTCACCTGGACCGGTCCCGATTCCGCGCCGGCCCCCCTCACCAAGGACGTCTCCACCCTCGCCTTCACCCTCTGGCTCCTGCGCCGCCGGCGGATCGCCCACGCCCACTGAGAGGCCGTGGCGGGAACCGAACGCGCGTAACTCGCTTCGCGGGTTCGTCGGCGCAGGTCAGGGCCTGATCCGGACGCGTTCGGCCGGCAGTACGACGACAGGCCTTGGCGAGACTCGCACCGCACCCTTTGGCCTGTATTCCCGTCGGGCTGCTCGCGTGCCCGGCGTACCACGTTGCTGCCCACGCCACGCTCCTGGCCGAAAGTCCCGCCGGATGGCGACGCCGCGGCAGGCGACTGTCGGGGCAGGGCGCGAAGCGCCCGACCGGAGAGGCGGCCGTCTGAGTTTCGCTCATTTTTCTACGCTTGCCACGTTTCGCCGGTGACGCGGGAGGAACCTTCTGCTCTTCTCCCAGTAGGAATTGAACGGGAGTTGAGTGATCGTTTTCGTGGTAGAGTTTCAATGAATTCACCGGACGCCGCGAAAAAAGGGGAATGGCGTGAATACCGAGAAGGTCACGGCTCGACGTCTTACGGCCGAAGAGGTTTCGGAGTTGAGCCGCCAGGATGAAATCTTCGTCTCGGCGGAGATGGATGGCCTTCCTCTCGACTGCTATGCCCCGGCTTCCCTTACGGAGCCGGGTAAGAATTTCGAGGGAGGGTCCTTCATCGCGAGGACGATATTCGGTCAGGAAATCCGCGTTCTCCCGGACAATGCCGAAGAGTCCGGGATCTGGGTTGCCGACGAGGCAGGGGAAGAAATCGAGGTTCTACAGAATGCCGGCGTCCTCCTGAATCTCGCCCTCTTCGTGCCCAACGGGAACAAGGAATCTCTGGAGTCGCTCTACTCCGCCGCCCGGGACGCCTTCGGCGCGGGGATCGTTCAGCGCTGGAGTGAGGAAGTCGTCGCGGTGCCGGATGTCAAGGTCGACTTGTTCGAGGAGCCGACCCGGGGGCGGAAGAACGCGAGCAGCCAGATCCGCGACCGCCGCGCCTTGGACATCTACCCGACCCGAGTGCGATTCATGGAGCCCAGCGATGGCTGGAAATTCATTGTCGAACCGCACAAAGAGGTCGTCGATGAGACACCGACGATCTGACCTGATGGCAGGTTAGCCTCAGTCTTTCCCAGGAGCCCGTCAGCATGCTGACGGGCTCTTTGAACCGCCCGACGAGGGGGCGCCGGCCTGACCTGTTTTGGAGCTGCTACGGAGTGGTAATCGCAGCGACTCCTCTCATCGCTGCCGTCATCGTCCAGTGGAGGCCGTGGCGGGAATCGAACCCGCGTAACTCGCTTTGCAGGCGAGTCCCTCAACCATTCGGGCACACGGCCGTGTCGGGGGCGAAAGGGGCTTCGCCGGCCCGGAATCGGTGAAATCGACCGTAGGGCGGGGGCGACCGGGGCTCAAGGGCAGGGCGGGGGCCGTAACGTGACTGCCATGCGGCGTTCATGAACCGGGGGCTCGGACGGTGGTCGTACGACCAAGGTCCCGGCCGTGAGGGTACTCCCGACAGGGGCCAAAGCAGGCTGCGCACCTTACCCTGGCGACCATGAGCGCCCTGGAACCGCGCGACGCAGAGGTCGCCGACATCTCCGACAGATCCGGTCCCCACGACGTGCCGGCCGACACCGTGCTGAGCCGCGACCACCGGGCGCTGAGCATCGGGATCGTCTCCGTCGTCCTGCTGATCGCCTTCGAGGCGACCGCCGTCGGCACGGCCATGCCCGTGGCCGCGCGGGAGCTGGACGGGGTGTCGCTGTACGCGTTCGCGTTCTCGGGGTTCTTCACCACCAGCCTGTTCGGGATGGTGCTTTCCGGACAATGGTCGGACCGGCGCGGCCCCCTGGCCCCGCTGACCGCGGGGATCGGTTCGTTCGTGGCCGGGCTGCTGCTGGCCGGGACGGCGGGCACGATGTGGGTGTTCATCGCCGGGCGCGCCGTGCAGGGGCTCGGCGGCGGCCTGGTCATCGTCGCCCTGTACGTCGTCGTCGGGCGGGCCTACCCCGAGCGGCTGCGCCCGTCGATCATGGCGGCGTTCGCGGCGGCCTGGGTGGTCCCGTCGATCGTCGGCCCGCTCGCCTCGGGCGCGGTGACCGAGCAACTGGGCTGGCGCTGGGTCTTCGTCGGCATTCCGGTGCTCGTGGTGTTCCCGCTCGCCATCGCCCTGCCGCAGATACGGCGACGGGCGGGCGGTCCGGTGGGCGAGGGCGCCGGGGAAGGCGCCGGGCAGTCCTCCTTCGACCTGCGCCGCATCCGGCTCGCCCTCGGCATCTCCCTGGGCGCCGGGCTGCTCCAGTACGCGGCCCAGGACCTGCGCTGGCTGTCGCTGCTGCCCGGAGCGGCGGGGGCCGCGCTGCTGGTGCCGGCCGTGCGGGGGCTGCTGCCGCGCGGCACGTACCGGGCGGCGCGCGGGCTGCCGTCCGTCGTGCTGCTGCGCGGGGTCGCGGCGGGCTCCTTCATCGCCGCCGAGTCCTTCGTGCCGCTGATGCTCGTCACTCAGCGGGGGCTGTCCCCGACGCTGGCCGGGTTCTCCCTCGCGGCCGGCGGGGTCACCTGGGCACTGGGCTCGTGGGTGCAGTCGCAGCCGCGGATGGCGCCGTACCGGGAGCGGCTGATGACCATCGGGATGGTGCTGGTGGCCGCGGCCATCGCCGCCGCGCCCAGTGTGCTGATCGCCGCCGTCCCGGTCTGGACGGTCGCCGTCGCCTGGGCCTTCGGCTGCCTCGGCATGGGCCTGGTCCTCGCCTCCACCAGCGTGCTGCTGCTTCAGCTGTCCGCCCCGGAGGAGGCCGGCACCAACTCCGCGGCCCTGCAGATCTCCGACGCCCTCTCCAACGTCGTCCTGCTCGCCGCGGGCGGCGCCGCCTTCGCCGCGCTCGGCGGCGGCACGGTGGCCCACACCACCGCCACCACGGCCTCCGCCTCCCACCCGGCGGCGTTCGCGGTGGTCTTCCTCCCGATGGCGGCGGTGGCCCTGACGGGGGTGTGGGTGACGCGGCGGTTGCGAGTTCACCCCTAAGTGGTACCACTCTGACCCCATGAGGTGGTACCGTTCTGGTATGGCTATGAACCTGCGTCTCCGCGACGACCAGACGGAAGCACTGAAGCTGCGGGCCGAGGAGGAGGGCGTCAGTATGCACGCGATACTGCTGAGGGCTGTGGACGACTACCTGGCCAGGACGGCGCACGAGGCCCTGGTCCGCAAGGCCGCCAAGGAGCAGACCGTCAAGTGGGCAGAACTCCTGGAGCGCCTGAAGTGACGTGCGTCTATCTGTCGGCCGAGGACGTCCTGGCCATCGCCGAACTTGCCGTGGACGATCAGAAAGTCGTCGTGCGTGACGCGGGTCTGCTGGAATCGGCGGTGCACCGGCCGTCGGCTTCGATGTTCGGGCAGGAGGCGTACACCGACCTGTACGACAAGGCGGCGGCACTCCTGCAGTCGCTGGCCATCAACCACCCCTTCGTGGATGGGAACAAGCGCACGGCCTGGACGTCCTGCGTCGTCTTCCTGGCCCTGAACAACGTGCAGCTGCGCCCGGACGTCGACGCCGCCGAGCGTCTGGTCATCGACGTGGCGACGGGCGCTCTCGAAGAGGCCAAGGTGATCGGTGAGGCGCTGCGGGAGCTCGCGGAACAGGATGTGTGACCTCAGTCCCATCTCCGGGTGACGCCGTGCCGTTGGCGCGTTGGCACCGCCGGGCCGCCGGTAGGGTGGCTCGGTCGTCATACGTAGCCGAGTACCCGAGCACAGCGAACCGGAGACCGTGACCATCACCGCCGCCGCCTCCTCTTCCCACCACCTCTCGCCCGCCTTCCCGGGGCGCGCCCCCTGGGGTACCGCGGGGAAGCTGCGTGCCTGGCAGCAGGGGGCGCTCGAGAAGTACGTCCAGAACCAGCCCCGCGACTTCCTGGCGGTGGCCACCCCCGGCGCGGGAAAGACGACCTTCGCGCTGACGCTGGCCTCCTGGCTGCTGCACCACCACGTCGTCCAGCAGGTGACCGTGGTCGCGCCGACCGAGCACCTGAAGAAGCAGTGGGCCGAGGCCGCCGCGCGGATAGGCATCAAGCTCGACCCGGAGTACAGCGCGGGCCCGCTCGGCAAGTCGTACCACGGCGTCGCCGTGACGTACGCGGGCGTCGGCGTACGCCCCATGCTGCACCGCAACCGCGTCGAGCAGCGCAAGACCCTCGTCATCCTCGACGAGATCCACCACGCCGGCGACTCCAAGTCGTGGGGCGAGGCGTGCCTGGAGGCCTTCGAACCCGCGACCCGCCGGCTCGCCCTCACCGGTACGCCGTTCCGCTCGGACACCAACCCCATCCCGTTCGTCACGTACGAGGAGGACTCGGCCGGCATCCGGCGTTCCTCCGCCGACTACACCTACGGCTACGGCTCCGCCCTCTCCGACGGCGTCGTCCGGCCCGTCATCTTCCTCTCCTACAGCGGCAACATGCGCTGGCGCACGAAGGCGGGCGACGAGATCGAGGCCAGGCTGGGCGAGCCGATGACCAAGGACGCCGTCAGCCAGGCCTGGCGCACCGCGCTCGACGCGCGCGGCGAGTGGATGCCGGCCGTGCTGCGCGCAGCCGACCAGCGGCTGACCGAGGTCCGCAAGGCCATCCCGGACGCCGGCGCCCTGGTCATCGCCTCCGACCAGGAATCCGCCCGCGCCTACGCCAAGCTGATCCGCGAGATCACGGGCAGCAGCGCGACGCTCGTCCTGTCCGACGACGCCGGCGCCTCCCAGCGGATCGACGACTTCAGCGGCAGCGAGGACCGCTGGATGGTCGCCGTCCGCATGGTCTCCGAGGGCGTCGACGTACCCCGGCTCGCGGTCGGCGTGTACGCCACCACCATCTCCACCCCGCTCTTCTTCGCCCAGGCCGTCGGCCGCTTCGTACGGTCCCGCAGACGCGGCGAGACCGCCTCCGTCTTCCTGCCGACCGTCCCGGACCTGCTGACCTTCGCCAACGAGATGGAGGTCGAGCGCGACCACGCCCTCGACAAGCCGAAGAAGGACGGCGAGGAGGACCCGTACGCCGAGTCCGAGAAGGAGATGGACGAGGCGAACCGGGAGCAGGACGAGGACACCGGCGAGCAGGACATGCTGCCCTTCGAGGCGCTGGAGTCCGACGCCGTCTTCGACCGGGTCCTCTACGACGGCGCCGAGTTCGGCATGCAGGCCCACCCGGGCAGCGAGGAGGAGCAGGACTACCTCGGCATCCCGGGCCTGCTCGAACCCGAGCAGGTGCAGATGCTGCTCCAGAAGCGGCAGGCCCGGCAGATCGCGCACAGCCGCAAGCGGCCCGACACCGAGGCCGACCTGCTCGAACTGCCCGCCGACCGGCGCCCGGTGGTGACCCACAAGGAGCTGATGGAGCTCCGCCGGCAGCTCAACACGATGGTCGGCGCGTACGTCCACCAGAGCGGCAAGCCGCACGGGGTCGTCCACACCGAGCTGCGCCGGGTGTGCGGTGGTCCGCCCAGCGCCGAGGCGACGCCGGGGCAGCTGCGCCAGCGCATCGCCAAGGTGCAGGAGTGGGCGACACGGATGAAGTGACCCGGGGTGCGGCCGGGCCTTCCTGACGCGTGGCCCCCCGGCACCGCCGGAGTACGTATTGGGACGAACTCCGCACTTCCCACAGGGCGGTGACCGGATTCTGGACGAAGGCTTCCGCTCAGCGAACGACTTCGCTAATGTCCGGCTACGCCGACGCACCGTGGCAGGGCCGCCACGGAGCGCAGCCGTGAAGCGACTTCAGTCCGGGCGGCCCGGACCGTCGGCCGATCGGGGGCCTCCGCTGCGCGTCACCGACGGGACCCGGTGACACGCGTGACGCGGAGAGGGCCGCCGACCTCACCACTAAGGAGTGGGCGTCGTGACCGCGGAGACCTCCCAGACGCTCGACCGGGGACTGAGGGTCCTCAAACTGCTGGCCGAGACGGACCACGGGCTGACCGTCACCGAGCTGTCGAACAGACTGGGCGTCAACCGGACCGTGGTGTACCGGCTGCTCGCCACCCTGGAGCAGCACATGCTCGTCCGCCGCGATCTGGGCGGCCGGGCCCGGGTCGGGCTGGGAGTGCTGCGGCTGGGCCGCCAGGTGCATCCGCTGGTACGGGAGGCGGCGCTGCCGGCGCTGCGGTCGCTGGCCGAGGACATCGGGGCGACCGCTCATCTGACGCTGGTGGACGGCTCGGAGGCGCTGGCCGTCGCCGTGGTCGAACCGACGTGGACCGAGTACCACGTGGCCTACCGGGCCGGTTTCCGGCACACCCTGGAGCGGGGCGCCGCGGGCAAGGCGATCCTCGAGGCGCGCCGCCGGCCGGCCGCGGAACCCGGCTACATCCTGACCCACGGCGAGCTGGAGGCCGGTGCCTGCGGGGCGGCGGCACCCCTGCTGGGCGTGACCGGCCTGGAGGGCAGCGTCGGGGTCGTCATGCTGGCGGACGCCGTACCGGAACGGGTCGGACCCCGGGTCGTCCACGCGGCCCGCGAGGTGGCGGAGGCCCTGCGCTGACCGCCGCCCCCGGGCCTGTGCGGCACGGCTCCTCGCGGTCGCGGCGGAGCGGTCGTCGGAGCGGTCGTCGAAGGGGGCGCGGGGGAGCGGTCGTGGGGGAGCCGTCGCCCGCTGGCCGGATTTCCTGCGGGGGATAGATTGATCCCGTGCTCTCTCGTCTCACACGCTCCCAGGCCCTCGCCGTCTGTGCGCTGCCCGTCGCGGCCCTGATCGCCACGGCGGTGCTCGCGCCGCTGCCGTTCTCGGTGGCGCAGCCCGGGATGACGGCGAACGTGCTGGGGGAGAACAAGGGCACCCAGGTCATCACCATCTCCGGAGCTCCCACCCGCACGACCAGCGGGCAGCTCCGGATGACGACCATCGAGGCCACCGGCCCGGACGCGCACGTCTCGCTGGGGGACGTGATCGACGGCTGGTTCGCCACCGACCGGGCGGTCATGCCGCGTGACGCGGTCTACCCGAGCGGCAACAGCGTCAAGGAGATCGAGCAGCACAACGCGCAGCAGATGAGGCAGTCCCAGGACGCGGCCACCCGGGCCGCCCTGAGGTACCTCGGCATCAGCGACAAGAAGGTCAGGGTCACGCTGAAGCTCGCCGACGTCGGCGGCCCCAGCGCGGGCCTGCTGTTCTCCCTCGGCATCATCGACAAGCTGCACGGCGACGGCAACGGCGGTGACCTCACCGGCGGCCGCACCATCGCCGGTACGGGCACCATCAACGCCGACGGCACGGTCGGCGCGGTCGGCGGCGTGGCCCTCAAGACCCAGGCCGCCCACCGGGACGGCGCCACCGTCTTCCTGGTCCCGAGGGCCGAGTGCGCCGATGCCAGGGCGGAGCTGCCGAAGGGGCTGCGCCTGGTCCCGGTGACCACCCTCAGGAGTGCGGTCGACGCCCTGGTCGTCATGGAGAAGGGCCTGGACAAGGTCCCGAGCTGCTAGGACCCCTTCATCGTCCCTAAAGGGCGGCGGCCGGCCTCGACCCGGCGGCCAGGCGCAGGCCGAGTTCCACGAGGGTCCAGCCCAGCCGGGTGCGCAGGGCGCCGGGTGCGTCGGCCGGGGCGACCGGGCGGTGCGCCTCGGCCTGCAGTTCGGCGGCACGGGTGCGGTGCAGTGCGAGGTGGATCTCGGGATGCATGGGATGGCCTCTCAGTCCGTGCGGGTGGGGAAGACGTGCGTGTGGACGCGCACCATCTCGGTGTCCGGGGTGCCGTCCTCGGGGGCCAGGGCCCGGTAGCTCTCCAGGAGTTCGTGCATCTTCTCGATGAGGCCGAGGGCGAGTTCGGGCGTCAGGCGCAGGGTCCAGTCGCTCATGTCCGAGGCGCGGGTCCAGGCCTCGGACCAGTCGTGCCTGGTGCCGAGCCAGGTCGACAGTTCTCGTGTGCGCGTGTTGGCGAGCTCGTGCAGGAACAGGTCCGCGGCGCCGCGGACTTCGGGGTCGGGGTCCTTCAGCAGCGTCTCGTCGAAGCTGACCCCTCCGTGGGCCGCCCGCCACCAGCGCTCGCGGCCCTTGCCGTGCTCGGGCGCGTCCTCGACGAAGCCGTGCGCGGCGAGCTGGCGCAGGTGGTAGCTGGTGGCTCCGCTGGACTCGCCGAGCTTCGCGGCGAGTTGGGAGGCGGTGGCCGGCCCGCCGCGTCGCAGCGTGGTCAGCAGCCGCATGCGCAGCGGGTGCGCCAGACCGCGCAGTGAGCGGGCGTCAAGAGTACGGATCTGATGGTCCGGGGGCTCGTCCATGCATGCAAAGGTAGCGTTGCAAAGAGAGTTTTGCAACGGGTTCTTTGTAACCGGATCTCACTCCTCCGACGCGGCCTGCTCCACCAGCGGGATGATCCGCAGCGGCACCGGGTTCTCCATCACGATCGCCGTCGACGCCCGGTCGATGCCCTCGAAGTCCACCACCCGGTCGATCACCCGCTGGAGGTCGGCGTTCGAACGGGCCACCAGCCGGCACAGCATGTCCCCCGAGCCGGTGGTGGTGTGCAGTTCCAGCACCTCCGGCACGGCCGCCAGATGCGCCCGTACGTCCGCCCCCTGCCCCTGGCGGATCTCCAGCGTCGCGAACGCCGTCACCGGATAGCCGAGCGCCGCCGGGTCCACCTCCGGGCCGAAACCGCGGATCACCCCCCGCGCCTGGAGGCGGTCGAGACGCGCCTGGACCGTCCCCCGTGCCACCCCCAGCCGCCGCGACATCTCCAGCACGCCGATGCGCGGCTCACGCGCCAGCAGCACGATGATGCGGCCGTCCAGATGATCGATCGCCACGTTCCGCCTCCCTGATGGTCATCCTGTACAGAAAGCCCGAAGCTTGCCCGCCTCCGCTGAGCACATTGCCCAGCGGAAGCGAGAACTATTGCGCACCTTGCGAGACCGGGTGACCCTTCCGCTATGACGCAGACCACAGACCTCACTCCCGACACGACCGCCCGGCAGGCCGACCCCTTCCCGGTCAAGGGAATGGACGCGGTCGTCTTCGCCGTGGGCAACGCCAAGCAGGCGGCGCACTACTACTCCACCGCCTTCGGCATGAAGCTGGTCGCCTACTCCGGACCGGAGAACGGCAGCCGCGAGACCGCGAGCTACGTACTTGAGAGCGGCTCCGCCCGGTTCGTGTTCACCTCGGTGGTCAAGCCCGCCACCGAGTGGGGCACCTTCCTCGCCCGGCACGTGGCCGAGCACGGCGACGGCGTCGTCGACCTCGCCATCGAGGTCCCGGACGCGCGGGCCGCGTACTCGTACGCCATCGAGCACGGCGCCCGCTCGGTGACCGAGCCGTACGAGATGAAGGACGAGCACGGCACCGTCGTCCTCGCCGCGATCGCCACCTACGGGCAGACCCGCCACACCCTGGTCGAGCGGTCCGGCTACGAGGGCCCGTACCTGCCCGGCTACGCGGCCGCCGCCCCCATCGTCGAGCCGCCCGCCCAGCGCTTCTTCCAGGCCGTGGACCACTGCGTCGGCAACGTCGAACTCGGCCGGATGAACGAGTGGGTCGAGTTCTACAACAAGGTCATGGGCTTCACGAACATGAAGGAGTTCGTGGGCGACGACATCGCGACCGAGTACAGCGCGCTGATGTCGAAGGTCGTGGCCGACGGCACGCTCAAGGTCAAGTTCCCGATCAACGAGCCCGCCGTCGCCAAGAAGAAGTCCCAGATCGACGAGTACCTGGAGTTCTACGGCGGCGCCGGCGTCCAGCACATCGCGCTCAACACCAACGACATCGTGCAGACCGTACGCGCGATGCGCGCCGCCGGTGTCGAGTTCCTGGACACCCCCGACTCCTACTACGACACCCTCGGCCAGTGGGTCGGCGACACCCGCGTGCCCGTGGAGACCCTGCGCGAGCTGAAGATCCTCGCCGACCGCGACGAGGACGGCTACCTGCTGCAGATCTTCACCAAGCCGGTCCAGGACCGCCCGACCGTCTTCTTCGAGCTCATCGAACGGCACGGCTCCATGGGCTTCGGCAAGGGCAACTTCAAGGCCCTGTTCGAGGCGATCGAGCGCGAGCAGGAGCGCCGCGGCAACCTCTGAGCCCGCCGCCGCGAGCACGCCCGCCGCGCTCCCGGCACCCTGTCCGCCCGCCCGCCGCGACACCCGCGCGGCGGGCGGGCCGCTTCGCGGTGCTCACCGTGCCGGGGCGACACCCGCCGCGTGCCGGCCCCGCTCGACGTGGGCGGCCCCGAGCACGGCCCACGCCCCGGCGCCCGACGGGCGCGCCCGCGGGTGCTGGTCCCGCCCGGTGATCAGCGCCGTCGGACCGGGCAGCGAGGCCGGCACCCCGGCACCCACCGCGGCCGGCGCCACCCCGGGGGCCGGCACCGTCGGCCGGGGCGGCCCGGGCGCCCTCGTCCCGTCCCGATGCGCCGGCAGCATCAGCCACACCGTGCCGAGCGCGCCGGCCGCCACGAGCAGGGTGAGGAGCACCCGGCGCACCCGGCGGGACAGGCACCGCCGCGGCTCGCTGGTCACGGACGTGTCCGGGCTCGGCAGAGGGTTCTCCATGGCGCACACTGTGCGTCAGGACGGCGGCCCTCACCCGGCAGGCCGAGGGGCGGGGCCGACGGGGTTCACACCGATGGCCGCGGGTGCGAGGCTGTGATCGTGAGCCGCATTGAAGCCGCACCTGACGAAGCACAGGGCAACCTCCTCGCCGATCGGCTCCTCGCGGGCCTTCCGGCCGAGGCTGTCCTCATCGATCCCGATGTCACGGCCTCCTACGCCAACGACATGGCGAGCTTCTGCCCGTCCGGCGTCCCGGCCGTCGTCGTTCTGCCGCGCACGGTGGAGCAGGTCCAGCACATCATGCGCACCGCCACCGAACTGCGGGTCCCGGTCGTGCCGCAGGGCGCCCGCACCGGCCTGTCCGGCGCGGCCAACGCCTCCGAGGGCTGCATCGTGCTGTCCCTGACAAAAATGGACCGCGTGCTGGAGATCAGTCCGGTCGACCGGATCGCGGTCGTCGAGCCGGGCGTCGTCAACGCGGCGCTCTCCCGCGCGGTGAACGAGCACGGCCTGTACTACCCGCCGGACCCCTCCAGCTGGGAGATGTGCACCATCGGCGGCAACATCGGCACCGCCTCCGGCGGTCTGTGCTGCGTGAAGTACGGGGTCACCGCCGAGTACGTGCTCGGCCTGGACGTCGTGCTGGCCGACGGGCGGCTGATGTCCACCGGCCGCCGCACCGCCAAGGGCGTCGCCGGATACGACCTGACCCGTTTGTTCGTCGGCTCCGAGGGCTCGCTCGGCATCGTCGTACGGGCCGTCCTGGCGCTCAAGCCGCAGCCGCCGCAGCAGCTCGTGCTGGCCGCCGAGTTCGCCTCCGCGGCCGCCGCCTGCGACGCCGTGTGCCGGATCATGACGGGAGGGCATGTGCCCTCCCTGCTGGAGCTCATGGACCGTACGACGGTGAAGGCCGTCAACGACCTCGCCCACATGGGCCTGCCGGAGACCACCGAGGCGCTGCTGCTCGCCGCCTTCGACACCCCGGACCCGGCCGCCGATCTCGCCGCGGTCGCCGAGCTGTGCGAGGTGGCCGGCGCCACCCAGGTCGTCCCCGCCGACGACGCCACCGAGTCCGAGATGCTGCTGCAGGCGCGGCGGCTGTCGCTCACCGCGCTGGAGGCCGTCAAGGGCACGACGATGATCGACGACGTGTGCGTGCCCCGCTCCCGGCTCGGCGAGATGCTCGAAGGCATCGAACGGATCGCCGAGAAGTACCAGCTCACCATCGGTGTCTGCGCGCACGCGGGCGACGGCAACACACACCCGACCGTCTGCTTCGACGCGCGGGACCCCGACGAGTCGCGGCGCGCCCGCGAGTCCTTCGACGAGATCATGGCCCTCGGCCTCGAACTCGGCGGCACCATCACCGGTGAACACGGCGTGGGCGTGCTGAAGAAGGAGTGGCTGGCGCGCGAGATCGGGCCGGTCGGGGTCGAGATGCAGCGGGCGATCAAACACGCCTTCGACCCGCTGGGCATCCTCAACCCCGGCAAGCTGTTCTGACGCCCGCGCGTTCACTGGGCGAGCAGGCCGGCCAGCTCGTCGTCGATGCCGAGCTGCTCGCCCTCGCTGCCCGGCGGCATCAGGCGCAGCGTGCGCTCCAGCCAGGCCGCCACCTGCGCGGCGGGCGCCTCCAGCAGGGCCTCGCCGTCGGGCGCGCTCAGCGCCAGCAGGACCACGCTGCGGCCCAGCGCCTTCGACGGCCACACCCGCACGTCGCCGTCCCCGCACGGCCGGAACACCCCCTCCACGAGCAGGTCACGCGCGAACGTCCAGTGCACGGGGTGCTCGGAGTCGATGTGGAAGGCGACGTGCACGGCGTAGGGGTCGTCGGTGCGGTAGGCGAGCCGCGCCGGGACGGGGACGTCGTACTCGGGCGACAGGATCATTCTCAGTTCCAGTTCGCGCTCGGCCACGGTGTGCCGCATGGGCCCTCTCCTCTCTCCGCACGGGCCTCTCGGCGGGCCCGTGTGAAGGGAGAGGGCGCCGGACGCCGGGCATTACGCGAGTCGCCCGAACTTTTTCGATCCGAATGTCGCGTGATCGTGAAGCAGGTGTACGAGGTTGCCCGGAAAGGAGTGGGTCCGGCCGGACCGGACGTGTCGCCTGCCTCGGTCTGATAGATGTGGAGGCCCCCAAGACGGCCCCCGAGCAGATACGGGACGACGGACATGAGCGCCCCAACCCCGGCACCCGGTGACGACAGGCCCCGCGAAGGCTACTACCCGGACCCGTCCATCCCTGGCTACGTCCGGTACTGGAACGGCGCCGCCTGGGTGCCGGGCACCAGCCGCCCGGCGCCGGCCGACGGCGAGCCGCTCGGCCCGCCGCCCGGCGCGGGCTCCGCGGCGGCCTTGGCGGTCGAGGAGACGGGGCCGCACTTCTTCGACGAGGACCCCGTCGCGGCACCGCGGGGAGGCGGGCCCGAAGCGGCGTCGGCGTGGGGCGCCGACCGCAACCGGCAGTCCGGATTCGGCGAGCAGGACCACCGCGTCTCCTGGGGCGCCCCGGCCCCGGCCGACCCGAGGCTCGCCCACACGACGGACCCCACGGCCCACCCCGCCACCGGCCACCCCGACGGCACGTTCGTCTTCCGACGGCCTGCGACGGGAGACGCCGCGGGGGCCCCGGGTGACGCCGCTCCCGGTGTTCCGGGGCCGGGCGCGCCCGTCGACGAGGGCACGGTGACCTTCCGGACGGTGCCTCCCAGGAACCCGGCGGCAGGCGCGCCGGGCGTCCCCGGTCAGGGCGCACCCGCGTCCGGGGTCCCGTCCGGTGGCGCCGGGCCCGCAGGTGCTCCCGCTGCCGGCGGCCCCGGTTTCGGGGCCGGGAAGGCCGCCGCCGCGCGGGCGGCAGCCGCGCAGGCACCGGGCCAGGCCGGTCCCCGGCCGGGCACTGCCTCGGCCCGGACGCCGGGCCGGTTCGAACTCCCGCCGGGTACTGCCGCCGCACAGGAGGCGGCCCAGGCCGGCTCGCGGCCGGGTGCCGCTTCCGCGCAGGGGGCGGGCCAGGCCGGCCCCTGGCCGGGCGCCGCCGCTGGTCAGGTGCCGGAGCAGGCCGGATCGCAGCCGGGTGCTGCCTCGGCCCAGGCGCCGGGCCAGGCTGGCCCCCCGCCGCGTGGTGCCGCCGCGCAGGGAGTGGGTGAGGCCGGTTCCTGGCCGGGTGCTGCCTCGGGTCAGGGGCCGGGTCAGGTCGGGTCCCCGCCGGGTGCTGCCTCTGGTCAGGGATCGAGGCAGGTTGGGTCCCGGCCGGGTGGTGCCGCCGTGCAGGGGGCGGGTGAGGCCGGTTCCTGGCCGGGTGCTGCCTCTGGTCAGGGATCGGGGCAGGTTGGGTCCCGGCCGGGTGGAGCCGCCGCGCAGGGGCCGGGGGGCACCTCCGCTGCTGCCTCGGTCGCGTCAGCGGGGGCCGCGTCGGGCCCGCCCGGTGCGGCGGATCCCGGTGTGTCGCCGATGTCCAGTGGTTCCGGTGGAGGGCAGTCGTCCTGGGCGCAGCAGGTGCACCGGCTCGCCGGCTCGGGCGAGCAGCAGCCCGGCGCGCCCTGGAAGCCGCCGGTCGAGGACCCGTTCCAGGCCGCGGCGCGACGGCAGGCGGCGGCCCGGCCCGCCGGGCTCGGCAAGAGGCTGGCCGCCCGGCTCGTCGACTCCGTCGTCCTCGGGGGCGTCACCGCCGTGGCCGCCGTACCGCTGGGCACCAAGGCGATCGACCACGTCAACGGCAAGATCGACGAGGCCAAGCTGTCCGGCCGCACGGTGACGGTCTGGCTCCTGGACGGCACCACGGGGACGTACCTCGCCGTCGTCCTCGCCGTCCTGCTGCTCGTCGGCGTCGTCTACGAGGTGCTGCCCACCGCCAAGTGGGGCCGCACCCTGGGCAAGAAGCTGTGCGGACTGGAGGTGCGGGACATCGAGGGCCACGAGCCCCCGTCGTTCGGCCCGGCCCTGCGCCGCTGGCTGGTCTGGGGCGTCCCGGGGCTGCTCGGCATCGGTCTCGTGGGCATGGCGTGGTGCCTGTTCGACCGCCCGTGGCGCCAGTGCTGGCACGACAAGGCGGCGCACACGTTCGTGGCGGGCTGAGAGCCGGCGGGCCCGGCGGGGGCGACTCCGACCTCGCGCGCCGGTCCCGTGCGGTCCCTGCTCATCCGTACGGCCGCGCACCGGATGCGAGGCCGCCGGGGCCGCGATCCACTCGGCGCATGAGCACCGAACCGCCCCCCGGCTCCGGACAGCGGCCCCCTTCCCCCGGAGGACGGCGACCACCCCACGGCGACGGCGCGTGGGGCGGCGGTCAGGGTGAGGGAAATCCCGGCGAGCAACCCCCGCCCCCCGGCGAGCAGCCGCCTCCCGGCGGTGGGCCGTACGGCGGTGCACCACAGGGCGGCGGCGGCCCCTACGGCCCGCAGGGCGGCGGCTACGGCGGCGGCCCCTACAGAGGCGGCCCCTACGGAGGCGGCCCCCGGGGCGGCGGTCACGGCGGCGGCCCCTACGGCGGTGACCCGCTCGCCGGTATGCCCCCGCTCGCCGACAGCGGCAAACGCACCCTCGCCCGGATCATCGACCTGGTCCTGGTCGGCATCGTCGTCACCCTGGTCACCTGGGCCCTGCGGGTCAACGAGTACGCGGTCAACTCCGGGAACGTACAGGTCGGCAAGTCCGTGGCGCAGTCGGCGGTCGGCCTCGTGCTCTACATGGCCTACGACACCTTCATGATCTCCCGGTACGGGCAGACCCTGGGCAAGAAGTGGCTGGGCATGCGCGTGGCCAACCTCGACGACGGCTCCACCCCGTCCGTCCCGACCGCGCTGGCACGCGCGGCGGTGCTCTGGATCCCGTTCTGGTTCTGCTGCGCCTGCCTGTGGCTGGCGATCAGCGGCGGCTGGAGCTTCTTCGACCGCCCCTACAAGCAGGGTCTGCACGACAAGGGGGCCAAGACGGTGGTGGTCAGCACCGGTTGACCTCGCCTCCGGGCGCCGGGGAAGTCAGGGGGCCGTTGGCCCCCGTACCGGCTCGACTCCGGCCGGGACGGGTTCCCGGTGTGCCCGCGCCCGCACCCGGGCCCGTGCCTGCGGTCGCGCCTGCCGGCCGTCGGTCTTCCGGGCGCCGGCCGGCTCGGTCGCGTGTGCCTTCGGCATCGGCACCGTCATGGCGACCAGGAGCCCCAGCGCGAGTGCCGCGAGGGCGATGACCACGATCCCCGGGCCCGAACTCGTCCGGGACAGCAGCAGCATGGCGAGCGTCGAGAGGATCACGGTGCAGGAACCGTAGGCGAGCTGTGCGGCGGTCGGACGAGGCATGGCAATCGGTCCTCGGAAGTGGGGGCCTCCCCCCGTGCCTCTCGCTGCGGGGGAGGGAGCGGACAGGGATGCAGGTGTGACGCGGGTGTCGACCTGGCTTTCCACCGGTTTCCTGGCGGTCCGTCAATCGACCCTATTCGCCTGTGTGCCCGAGAGGAACCGCTGGTAAGCGCGACCTGACCCCTGGTGCCGGTGCACGGGGGGCGCACGGAGTCATGCCGTCCACCCAGTGGACGGGCGCACGCGCCCGGAGGGGCCGTTCGGCCCTGGCTCGTCCAAGTCCGCGAAACGATCGCCCGCTTCGCATAATGCACTTGACGGGTTCAAGTCAAGATCTGTTTTTTCTTGCGAACGTCTAGTCGAATGGCGTCACTTGACTACACGCGTTTCACCGTGCGCGGACCTTCACATGTCCCATGATCCCCCTTCCGCACGCACGGACGCGTCAGGGAAGGACCACAAGTGACCAGTAGACGCTGGACGTTCAGAACGACCGCGATCGGTGTGGCGCTCGCGGCGGCCACCGCCACGTTCTCGACGTTCGCCGTGGCGGAGGCCGCGACGACGGCAGACTCCGCCTCCGTGAACCGGCACGACCCGCAGCCGGTGGCGCAGCACTCGCACGACCTGGACGGCCCGCTGAGCAAGACGCAGAAGGCCCAGCGCCAGGAGGCCCTGAGCCAGGTCATCGCCGGCAAGGCCAAGGTGCAGGACCGCAAGGGCTCCAAGGTCGTCGAGCTCAAGGGCAAGAAGGGCGACACCAAGTACGTCGAGCTGGGCCGGGAGAAGACCGACAAGATCTTCACCATCCTGGTCGAGTTCGGCGACAAGGCGGACCCGAAGTTCGGCGGCACCCCCGGTCCGCTGCACAACGAGATCGCCGCGCCGGACCGCAAGAAGGACAACTCCACGGCCTGGCAGAAGGACTACGACCAGAAGCACTTCCAGGACCTGTACTTCGGCACCGGCAAGAACACCGAGTCGGTGAAGAAGTACTACGAGACCCAGTCCTCGGGCCGCTACTCGGTCGACGGCACGGTCTCCGACTGGGTCAAGGTGCCGTGGAACGAGGCCCGTTACGGCAACAACGCGTGCGGCTCCACCAACTGCCCGAGCGTGTGGAACATCGTCAGCGACGGTGTGAACGCCTGGGTCGCCCAGCAGAAGGCGGCCGGCCGGACCGACGCCCAGATCAAGGCGGACCTGGCCCAGTACGACCAGTGGGACCGCTACGACTACGACGGCGACGGCAACTTCAACGAGCCCGACGGCTACATCGACCACTTCCAGATCGTGCACGCCGGTGAGGACGAGTCCGCCGGCGGCGGCGCCCAGGGCACCGACGCGATCTGGGCCCACCGCTGGTACGCCTTCGGCACGGACGCCGGCGCCACCGGCCCCGAGTACAACAAGCTCGGCGGCGCGCAGATCGGCGACACCGGCATCTGGGTCGGCGACTACACCATCCAGCCGGAGAACGGCGGCCTCGGCGTCTACGCCCACGAGTACGGCCACGACCTCGGCCTGCCGGACGAGTACGACACGGCCGGCGGCGAGAACTCCACCGGCTTCTGGACGCTGATGTCCTCCGGTTCCTGGCTCGGCCGCGGCAAGGAAGCCATCGGCGACCTGCCGGGCGACATGAACGCCTGGGACAAGCTCCAGCTCGGCTGGCTGAACTACGACGTCGCCAAGGCCGGCGTGAGCTCCGCGCACAAGCTGGGCCTGTCCGAGTACAACACCAAGCACCGGCAGGCCGTGGTGGTCTCCCTGCCCGACAAGGCGGTCACCACCACGATCGTCACTCCGGCCCAGGGTGCCATGCAGTGGTGGAGCGGCAGCGCCAACAACCTGAAGAGCACGCTGACCCGGTCCGTGGACCTCACCGGCAGGACGTCGGCCGCCCTCACCCTTGACGGCTGGTACGACATCGAGGCCAACTACGACTTCCTCTACACCGAGGTCTCCACCGACGGCGGCGCCAACTACACCGCCCTGGACGGCACGGTGAACGGGCAGCCGATCCCGCGCGACGGCAGCGGCAACCCGGCCCTGCACGGCTCGGTCGACGGCTGGAAGAAGCTGTCGTACTCCCTGGACGCCTACGCGGGCCAGAAGGTGCTGCTCCGCTTCCGCTACCAGACCGACGGCGGAGTGGCGCTGAAGGGCTTCACGGCCGACCGGATCGCGCTGACCGCCGACGGCTCGGTGGTCTTCGCGGACGACGCCGAGACCGCGGACCCGGCGTGGACGGCGAACGGCTTCTCCCGTATCGGCGCGTCCTTCAGCAAGGACTACAAGCAGTACTACATAGCCGAGAACCGCCAGTACGTGTCGTACGACACCACGCTGGAGACCGGCCCGTACAACTTCGGCTTCGCCGACCGTCCGGACTGGGTGGAGCACTACGCGTACCAGAACGGTCTGCTGATCTGGAAGTGGGACACCTCCCAGGCCGACAACAACACCAGCAAGCACCCGGGTGTCGGCCGGATCCTCCCGGTCGACTCGCACCCGGACGCGCTGCGGTGGTCCGACGGCACGCTGATGCGCAACCGCATCCAGACCTACGACTCGACGTTCAGCCTGTACGGCACGGACGGCATCACGCTGCACAAGGCGGGCGTCGCGACGAAGATCAAGTCGTCGAAGGGTGTGTCGGTCTTCAACGACCGCACCAACACCTACTACGACCCGGCGAACCCGGCCGGCGGTGTCAAGATCACTGACACCAACACCAAGATCAAGATCACCAAGGAGGCCAAGGACGGCTCCACGATCGAGCTCGAGGTCGGCAGCGCGCTGAAGTAATCGGCATCAGCGCTGGTCAAGCGCGTATCGGCGGCAACCCCCTGGCGGGTTGCCGCCGATCGTGTTTAGGTGCGTCCTGTGACCCGCTTATTGACACCGACCGGAACGGGGAAGTGACCGCATGGCCGCAGGAGGTTTCTGCAAGCTGCCGAACGGCACCGTGGTGGTGGCGCTGAACCTGCCCAGCCCCGCCGTCGACGGCACCGGCGGCGTGCGCGTGCTCGTCCACGCGCAGAACCGCGCCCGGGCCCTGACCCGGCTGCGCAACCTGGGCCTGCGCGCGGTCTACCTGCGGGGCAACGCGGCCCCGCCGACCCCGGACGAGGTCACCGCGGTCCTGCACCACCCCGACGGACTGATATGGCGCACGTCCCCCGGCGACACCGTCGGCGCCCCGGAGCTGTGGCACCCGATCAGAGCCCTGCTGCGCAGACCCCCGGCCCACCACCAGCCCTCGTGACAGCCGGGCCCTCAGGGGCCTTGGTACCGGCTAGGCGACCACCGGTTTGCCGGTGAGGGTCACCCCCGCCTGGCGCAGGTCCTCCAGGGCCCGGTCCGTGGTGGACCGGGAGACCCCGGCCGTGAGGTCGAGGAGGACCTGGGTGCGGAAGCCCTCCTTCACGGCGTCCAGGGCGGTGGCGCGGACACAGTGGTCCGTGGCGATTCCGACCACGTCCACCTCGTCGATCTGCCGGGCCCTGAGCCAGTCGGCCAGCGGCTCGCCGTTCTCGTCGGTGCCCTCGAAGCCGCTGTAGGCCGCCGAGTACGCGCCCTTGTCGAAGACCGCGTCGACGGCGCCCGAGGCGACGGCGGGGGCGAAGTTCGGATGGAAGCCCACCCCCTCGGTGCCCGCGACACAGTGCGCCGGCCAGGAGCGGACGAAGTCGGGGTTGTCGGCGAAGTGGCCGCCGGGCGCGATGTGGTGGTCCCGGGTGGCCACCACGTGCCGGTAGCCCGCGGGAGCCTGCCCGATGAGCTCGGTGACGGCGGCGGCGACGTCGGCGCCCCCGGCCACCGCGAGGCTGCCCCCCTCGCAGAAGTCGTTCTGCACATCGACGACGATCAAGGCGCGACGCATGGGCGGTGTCCTTCGGCTGTCGGATCGGTGGGCGGAGCAGGCGCGGGGCCGGTCGTGAGGCCAGGGGCCCGGGAACTCCGCCACTGGGACGGGAGGGGACCTTCGGGGGCGTACCGAAGCGGGGGCACGCGCTTTAGCTACCCGACCCCCGGTGCACGTACTCCGTCGGAAGGACGGGTTCCCCCCTGGACAGCTGGGTCGCCGACAGCGGCAGGTTGGCACGGGCGGCCGCGTGCCGCTCCCGGGCCGCGTCCAGCGGCTCGCGGGCGACCACCTCGCCGCCCTTGACCAGCTCCACCAGGAGCTGCCGGCCGGCCAGGGCGTCCGGCACCGGACCGGTACCCACGACCTCGGCCTCCGCGACCCCGTACGCGTCCAGCCGGCGCGCCGCCCACTTGCGGCCGCCGACGGAGGTCTTGCCGCCGGTGGACTTCTTCGCCACCGGCACCAGCGGCGCCCCGGCGTCCCCGCTCCCGGCGCGCGCGACCAGCTTGTAGACCATGGACGCCGTCGGGTGCCCGGAGCCGGTGACCAGCTGGGTGCCGACGCCGTAGGCGTCCACGGGCGCCGCCGCCAGCGAGGCGATGGCGTACTCGTCCAGGTCGGAGGTGACGATGATCCTCGTGTCCCGGGCGCCCAGCTCGTCGAGCTGCTGCCGCACCCGGTGCGCGACCAGCAGCAGGTCGCCGGAGTCGATGCGCACCGAGCCCAGCTCGGGCCCCGCGATCTCGACGGCCGCACGGACCGCCTCGGCCACGTCGTAGGTGTCCACCAGCAGCGTGGTGTCCCGGCCGAGCGAGTCGACCTGCGCCTGGAAGGCGTCCCGCTCGCTGTCGTGCAGCAGGGTGAAGGCGTGCGCGGAGGTGCCCACGGTCGGGATGTTGTAGCGGAAGCCGGCGGCCAGGTCGGAGGTGGAGTTGAAGCCGCCGAGGTAGGCGGCCCGCGAGGCGGCGACCGCGGCCAGCTCATGGGTGCGGCGGGCGCCCATCTCTATCAGCGGGCGGCCCTGGGCGGCCGAGGACATCCGCGAGGCGGCGGCCGCGATCGCCGAGTCGTGGTTGAGGATCGACAGGATCACCGTCTCCAGCAGCACGCACTCGCCGAACGAGCCCTCCACCCGCATGATCGGCGAGCCCGGGAAGTACACCTCGCCCTCGGGGTAGCCCCAGATGTCCCCGCCGAACCGGTAGCCGGCGAGCCACTCCAGGGTCGGCTCGTCCACCACCCGGCGCTCGCGCAGGAACCTGAGGACGTCCGCGTCGAAGCGGAAGTTCTCCACCGCGTCCAGCACCCGCCCGGTACCGCCCACGACCCCGTAGCGGCGCCCGTCGGGCAGCCTCCGGGTGAAGACCTCGAACACGCTGCGCCGCCCGGCCGTCCCCGACCTCAGCGCGGCCTGGAGCATCGTCAGCTCGTAGTGATCGGTGAACAGAGCCGTCGAGGGAACGTCCACCGGCAGCCCGAGGTCAGCAACGCCCACCGAAGCTCTCCTAGCCATGTCGTGCGGGTGCCCCCGACGCCCGGCCGGGGGTCCGGGGGCGGTCCCCGGATGATGTCTGGCGAAGAATCGTACTCCTATTTCGTCAGACTGACGATTTGGCTCACCGTTTATGCGAGTACCCCCTCGGGATGGCAGCATGGGCCCTGTGACGGCAGCCGCACCCATGGAGATCGAGAAGACCGAGTCGGCGGAGGAGGTCTTCGCCGTACCCGAACCCGACGTGCCCTGGGTGACGATCGTGCACAACGACCCCGTCAACCTCATGAGCTATGTGACGTACGTCTTCCAGACGTACTTCGGCTACTCCAAGGACAAGGCCACCAAGCTCATGCTCGACGTCCACCACAAGGGCCGGGCGATCGTCTCCAGCGGGAGCCGTGAGGAGATGGAACGGGACGTGCAGGCCATGCACGGCTATGGTCTGTGGGCCACCCTCCAGCAGGACCGGAAGTAGCGACTGCCTCCATGCCCGGAACCTTCGAACCGCTCCCCGGCGGCGGCGCGTCCGTCGCCCTCGACGACGTCGAGATCTCCATCATCCGCTCGCTGGCGGTGCAGCTCCTGGAGCTCATCGGCCCCGGCCCCGCCGAGGACGACGTCCCCGCCGACCCGCTCGCCGAGCTGTTCGCCGAGGGCCCGAGCGAACCGCCGTCCGACCCCGTCCTCAAGCGGCTCTTCCCGGACGCCTACCGCGACCCCGAGCAGACCGACGGCAACCCGCAGGAGGCCGCGGAGCAGCGCGCCCACTCCGCCGAGTTCCGCCGCTACACCGAGAACGACCTGCGGGCCGGCAAGCGTGAGAACGCCCTCGCGGTGATCCACTCGCTCAACGCGCTCACCCCCGGCGAAGGTGGTCTCGCGGTCCTCGAACTGACGACGGCCGAGTCCCGGCAATGGCTCGGCGCGCTCAACGACCTTCGCCTCGCCATCGGTACCCGGCTGGAGATCACCGACGAGGACGACACGGACGACTTCTACCTCCTCCCGGACGAGGACCCGCGCAAGCCGATGGTGATGGCCTACCTCTGGCTGGGGGGCCTCCAGGAGACCCTCGTCACCACGCTCATGGCTTAGCCTCCCCGCCGCGGCCCGGTCCTCGCGCCGCGTGTTCGAGCACTCGCGTGCCGTAGTCATGCGCCATGACCACATGCCGTGATCCGCCCCGGCATATCCGGATTTCGCGTTCGCTCAGAGGACGCTCAAATCCGGATAACGATCGTGTCACCGCGACGGCCGGGTATGGGTGCGCCCTGCGCGCTTCGTCCGCTTCTCCCCGTGGGATGCATCACACAGCTTCCCGTCGACCAGTGTTGCGGCCGTGATAAATCTTCACGATCGCCCGGCGGACACCACCCATGTCCGGCCGGGTGCGCCACCGAGCCGGCAACAGCCGGCCAGGCACGGCGGATCCGGGGAGACCCGGAAACGCACTCCATCAATCCGGGGGGATCGAAACCCGATCCGGGGCCGAACGAGGGCCCGGGGTCGGCATGGAGAAAGGCGCACACCACATGACCTCAGAGCAGGTCACGGAGGCCCCCGAAGAGGGGTACGAGCGCGGTCTCGGCAGCCGCCAGGTCCAGATGATCGCCATCGGCGGCGCCATCGGCGTCGGGCTCTTCCTGGGCGCGGGGGCGAACATCGCCAAGGCCGGACCCAGCCTCATCGTCATGTACGCCCTCGCGGGCCTCATCATCTTCTTCATCATGCGGGCGCTCGGCGAGCTCCTGCTCTACCGCCCCGTATCCGGCTCCTTCGCGGAGTACTCGCGCGAGTTCCTCGGCCCGTTCTTCGGCTTCTTCACCGGCTGGACGTACTGGCTGATGTGGGTGGTGACCGGAATGGCCGAGCTGACGGCCGCCGCGATCTACGTCCACTACTGGTTCCCCGCCATTCCGCAATGGGTGACCGCGCTGGTGTTCCTGGTGGTCCTCTTCGTGGCCAACCTGATCTCCGTGAAGCTCTTCGGCGAGATCGAGTTCTGGTTCTCGATGGTCAAGGTCACCGCCCTCATCGGCATGATCGTGATCGGTCTGGGCGTCCTCACCTTCGGCTTCAGCGCCGCCGGCGACACCGCCGCCGTCAGCAACCTCTGGGCGTTCGACGGCTTCTTCCCCAAGGGTGTCGGCTCCTCCCTGATGACCCTCCAGGGCGTGATGTTCGCCTACCTCGCCGTCGAACTGGTCGGCGTCACCGCGGGCGAGTCCGAGGACCCGGAGAAGACCCTCCCCAAGGCGATCAACACCCTGCCCTGGCGCATCGCCCTGTTCTACGTCGGCGCCCTCACCGTCATCCTGTGCGTGGTGAAGTGGACCGAGTTCGCCCCGGGCGTCAGCCCCTTCGTCAAGGCGTTCGCGGTCATCGGCATCCCGGCCGGCGCGGGCATCGTGAACTTCGTGGTGCTCACCGCGGCCCTGTCCTCCTGCAACTCCGGCATGTACTCCACCGGCCGCATGCTGCGCACCCTCGCCGACAACGGCGAGGCACCCCGGTTCTTCAGCCGCCTGTCCAGCTCCAAGACCCCGGCGCTCGGCATCACCGTCTCCGTCGCCTTCATGGGCATCGGTGTGGTGCTGAACTACATCGTCCCGGAGAAGGCCTTCGGCTACGTCACCTCCGTCGCCACCGCCGCCGGCATCTGGACCTGGCTGATGATCCTGATCAGCCACGTCCTGTACCGCCGCGGAGTCGAGGCGGGCCGGCTGCGCGCCTCCTCCTTCCCCGCCCCCGGCGGCGCCAAGCTCTCCTACGTCGCCATCGTGTTCCTGCTCTTCGTCACCTGCCTGATCGCGTACGACGCCGACTCCCGTGTCTGCCTGTACGTGATGGCCGGGTGGACCGCCGCCCTGGCCGTCGGCTGGGTGATCCTCAAGAACCGCAACCCGCAGGTCGCCGACAGCGGCGAGCAGCAGCTCGAGAAGGTCGGCTGACCCCGCGGCTCTCCCCGACCGGACGTCCCGGCGGGAGCGGGCCCCCAACCCGCTCCCGCGGCCGCTCAAGACGTCCGCGATGTGGGCCGTTCCGTACCGGACTCCGGTACGGAACGGCCCACCCGTCGCCCGCCACCACCCTGCCTGACGCGCTGCGCGCGGCTCCTTTCTTCGCCTGTCTATGCTGGCCGCCATGCTGACCCTTACCCAGGCCCTTCACGACCAGATCGTCGCCCACGCCCGCAAGGACCACCCCGACGAGGCGTGCGGCGTGGTGGCCGGACCCGCGGGATCCGGGCGGCCCGAGCGGTTCGTCCCCATGGTGAACGCGGCCCGCTCGCCCACCTTCTACGAGTTCGGCTCGCAGGACCTGCTCAAGCTCTACCGCGAGATGGACGACCGGGACGAGGAGCCCGTGATCGTCTACCACTCGCACACCGCGACCGAGGCCTACCCCTCCCGCACCGACATCAACTACGCCAACGAGCCCGGCGCGCACTACGTCCTGGTCTCCACGGCCGACACCGACGGGCTCGGCGAGTTCCAGTTCCGCTCGTTCCGCATCGTCGAGGGCGAGGTCACGGAGGAGGAGGTCAAGGTGGTGGAGACGTACTGAGCGCGGACCGTCTCGTGACGTGGATGGGAAGTGTCCGAGTTCCGAGATCGCACTCCGGGTCCCGCACCGGGAATCGATACGATGACCGCATGGTTCTCCACGACGTGAGCGACAAGACGCCGGGCATGCTGCTCGTGGCGCGGCTGCACGTCGACCTGTGCAGGCTGAACAGCGCCATCTGTTGACGTTCCGCGCCGCCGCACGGCCGTGAGGGCCGCGGCGCTCCCCAGTGCCGAAAGCCTGGGGGTACCCATCGTGCGCCCGGCCGCGTCCGAGCCGGGGGATCCACACCCCGACGACATCCTTACCGACAGGAGCCCGCAACCATGGCCATCGAGGTCCGCATCCCCACCATCCTCCGCCAGTACACCGACGGCCAGAAGGCCGTCGACGGCAACGGGGAGACCCTCGCCGAGCTCTTCGCCGACCTCGAGACCCGGCACCCGGGCATCCAGGCACGCATCGTCGACGAGGCGAACGGCGCGCAGCTGCGCCGCTTCGTCAACGTCTACCTGAACGACGAGGACGTGCGCTTCCTGGACGGCATCTCCACCAAGCTCGCCGACGGCGACAACGTGACGATCCTGCCGGCGGTGGCCGGCGGGATGCGCTGATCGGCCGCTGAGCAGCGATGCGCTACGACTCCCCGCTGGCCGCGGTGGGCAACACCCCCCTGGTGTGCCTGCCGCGGCTGTCGCCGTCGGCCGAGGTCCGCCTCTGGGCCAAGCTGGAGGACCGCAACCCGACCGGCTCGGTCAAGGACCGGCCCGCCCTGCACATGATCGAGCAGGCGGAGAAGGACGGCCGGCTCACCCCGGGCTGCACGATCCTCGAACCCACCTCCGGCAACACCGGCATCTCGCTGGCCATGGCGGCCAAGCTCAAGGGCTACCGCATGGTGTGCGTGATGCCCGAGAACACCTCGCAGGAGCGCCGGGACCTGCTCGGCATGTGGGGAGCGGAGATCATCCCCTCCCCGGCCGCGGGCGGTTCCAACACCGCCGTGCGCGTGGCCAAGGAGCTGGCCGCCGAGCACCCGGACTGGGTGATGCTCTACCAGTACGGCAACCCGGACAACGCCGGTGCCCACTACGCCACCACCGGCCCCGAGATCCTCGCCGACCTGCCCTCGATCACACACTTCGTCGCCGGCCTCGGCACCACGGGCACCCTCATGGGCGTCGGCCGCTACCTGCGCGAGCACAAGCCGGACGTGCGGATCGTCGCCGCCGAGCCCCGCTACGACGACCTGGTCTACGGACTGCGCAACCTCGACGAGGGCTTCGTCCCCGAGCTCTACGACGCCTCCGTGCTCACCACCCGCTACTCGGTCGGCTCCGCCGACGCGGTCACCCGTACCCGTGAACTCCTCCAGCAGGAAGGCATCTTCGCCGGAGTCTCCACCGGCGCCGCCCTGCACGCGGCGATCGGCGTCGGGAAGAAGGCGGTCAAGGCGGGCGAGAGCGCCGACATCGTGTTCGTCGTCGCCGACGGCGGCTGGAAGTACCTGTCCACCGGCGTCTACACCGCGGCCACCACCGAGGAGGCCATCGAGACCCTCCAGGGGCAGCTCTGGGCGTAGGGCCTCTCGTTCGGCGTTTGGACAGAGCCCCGGCCGTCGAAGCGGCCGGGGCTCCGGCGTGCGTGGGGGAGGGGATCCTGATGTGCTGGAGAAACGTCACACGGGTACGTCACATTGGCAGAGGGACAGGGCACGGCATCGGTGTCCCGGGCTCAGCAGAAAGGCGGCCGCCCCCATGCGCCGTTCGACGCTTCACGCCGGCATCGTCACCGCCGCGGCGGCGACCCTGCTCCTCGCCGGCTGCGGCGCGCGGCACGACGGCGCGGGCTCCGGCACGGACGGCGCCCCCTCCCGGCCGACGGCCGGACCGGCCTCCCCGCCCGCATCCGCCTCGCGGCGGCCCGGATCGGCCCCCGCCTGCACGGACCGCGCCGAACTCACCGCCGCCGACTCCGGACGCACCCTCTGCCTGACCGTCGGCGGACAGGTACGGCTCACCCTGGACGGCACCGAGGACCGTCCCTGGACACCGGTCAGGGCCGGCGGCACCGCCCTGCGCGCCGCCAACGCGGGCATCGTGCTCCTGCCGGGCGACGCCGTCGCCGCCTTCGACGCCGTCACGCCCGGAACGTCCCGGCTGACCTCCGTCCGCCCGCTGTGCGCGGCGGGCCACGGCCGGACCGCGTGCCAGGGCATCCGGCAGTGGACGGTCACCGTGCGGGTGACGGAGCCATGAGCCCGGTACGCCGGGGCCCACGGACACGGCAGCGGCACGCCGGTCCCGTTCCGCCGGGGCGTCCCGTTCCGCCGGGCCGTCCCGATCAGCTGGGGCGCGCGTGTTCCCGTCAGCCCGCCAGGTACCGCACCTGGTCCCAGAGCACCGGGTCCACGACGCCCACCCGGCGACGGAAGTCCCACAGCGGCACCTCCCGGACCTCGGCCGTCTCCACGAAACTGGTCCGCCCCTGCGCGTCCCCCACCGAGCCCGGCGGCAGCGGGATCACTCCGGAGCGCTTGTCGTGGTACCTGCTGGTGATCTCCGCGACCCGGGCCCGCTTGCCGTGCACCGCCAGCACCAGACACGGCCGGTCCTTCGCCCCCGGCCCCTCGCCGTGGGGCATGCCGGCCCACCAGATCTCCCCGGGGTGCGGACGCGCCGCGGCACGGCGGCCCGCCGGGCGACCGGGACGCAGCCTCCCGCGAGGCGGCCGGTGGCCCCGCCCCCAGCCGTCGACGAGCGTGGCGACGAGAGCGAGCAGCACCACCGCCGCGAGCGCCAGCCACCAGGACGTGTCCACAACCATGACGTTACCGGCGCGCGACCCTCGGTGCGCGCCCTTGAGCGCTCCTCCTGAGCCCCAGGTCCAGCCGAACCGGTGACACCACAGGTGAGTTCGCCCACAACAGCCCTTGGCGGAGGAGCGACCGGACGTATCCCGCCTTACGCTCGACGGACCGCACGACCCCCGTCACCTTCCTCTTTTTGAAGTTTTCCCGCCAGCGGAGGTTTCTGCTTCATGAAGCTCACCGTCGTCGGCTGCTCGGGGTCGTTCCCGTCCGCGGAATCGGCCTGCTCGAGCTACCTCGTCGAGGCCGACGGCTTCCGGCTGCTTCTCGACCTGGGCAACGGCGCCCTGGGCGAACTGCAGCGCCACTGCGGTCTCTACGACCTCGACGCCATCTTCCTGAGCCATCTGCACGCCGACCACTGCATCGACATGCTCGGCTACTTCGTCGCGCGCTACTACCGGTACGACGGAGGCCGCTGCGAGCCCATCCCGGTGTACGGGCCCGAGGGCACCGAGCACCGGCTGACCACCGCGTACGCCGACACCCCCACCGCCTCCTCGATGAGCGAGGTCTTCGACTTCCACACGGTCAAGCCCGGCACCTTCGAGATCGGCCCCTTCACCGTGCACACCGAGCGGGTGGCCCACCCCGTGGAGGCCTACGCCATCCGCGTCGAGCACGGGGGGCGGGCGCTGACGTACTCCGGGGACACCGGGGTGAGCGAGGCGCTGGAGGAACTCGCCCGGGACAGCGACCTCTTCCTGTGCGAGGCCGCCTTCACGGACGGCAAGGAGACCATCCCCGATCTGCACCTCAACGGCCGCGAGGCAGGTGAGGCCGCCGCGCGCGCCGGAGTCCGCCGCCTGGTCCTCACCCACATCCCCCCGTGGACCGACCCGCAGATCAACCTCGCCGACGCCCGCACGGCCTACGCGGGCCCGGTGGAGCTCGCGGCGCCCGGAGCGACGTACGACCTCTAGGGTCTTTTCGTTCTCCCAGGGCCCCAGCACGCAAAAGGCCCCCGGAGTCACGGGACTCCGGGGGCATTCTCATGCCGTGACCGGGCTCACGCCTTGGTGAGTTCCTCGGTCTCCTCCTCGGGCTCGCGGCCCGGGGTGGGGAGGTTGAACCTGATGATCGCGAACCGGAAGGTCACGTAGTAGACGGCCGCGAAGACCAGGCCGATCGGGATGATCAGCCAGGGTTTCGTCGCCAGGTGCCAGTCGAGCACGTAGTCGATGAAGCCGGCGGAGAAGTTGAAGCCCGCGTGGACGCCCAGGGCCCAGGTGATCGCCATCGACGCGGCGGTGAGCACGGCGTGCAGCGCGAACAGGAGCGGCGCGATGAACATGAAGGAGAACTCGATCGGCTCGGTGACACCGGTGACGAACGAGGTCAGGGCCAGGGACACCATCATGCCGAGCACGACCTTGCGGCGCTCGGGGCGGGCGCAGTGCGCGATGGCGAGCGCGGCGGCCGGCAGACCGAACATCATGATCGGGTAGAAGCCGGACTGGAACAGACCGGCGGACGGGTCACCGGCCAGGAAGCGGCTGATGTCGCCCCGCACGACCTCGCCGGCGGAGTTCTTGAAGTCACCGAGCTGGAACCAGGCCACCGTGTTCACGAACTGGTGCATGCCCACCGGGATCAGCGCGCGGTTCACCGCACCGAACAAGGCGGCCCCGCCCGCGCCGAGACCGGTCATCCACTCGCCGAAGCTGCTGATGCCCGTACCGATCGGCTTCCAGACCAGGGCGAAGAAGACACCCACCACGATGCCGACGAAGGCCATGATGATCGGCACCAGCCGGCGGCCGTTGAAGAAGCCGAGCCAGTCCACCAGCTTCGTGCGATGGAACCGCTGCCAGAGCACGGCGGCGAGCAGACCCATGATGATGCCGCCGAGCACTCCTGGGTCGTTGTAGGTGGCCTCGACTATCTTCCCCTTCTCGATGTGCTGCTCGGTCAGGGGGAAGGCCTGGAGGACCTTGCTGTAGACGAGGAAGCCCACCACCGCGGCCAGGGCGGTCGAGCCGTCGGACTTCTTGGCGAAGCCGATGGCGACACCGATGCAGAACAGGATCGGCAGAGACGTGGTCAGCGCGCTGCCTGCGTTGTCGAACACGGCGGCGACCTTGTTCCAGCCGAGGCCGTCCTTGCCGAAGATGTCGTCCTGGCCCAGGCGGACCATGATGCCGGCCGCCGGCAGAACGGCGATCGGCAGCTGAAGACTGCGGCCGACCTTCTGCAGGCCCTGGATCAGGCCGGAACCCCGCTTCTTCGCGGGTGCCGCCGTCGGTGTCGCGCTGGCGGTGGTCATTGACGTCCTCCATCGGGTGGTGGTCTACACCACTCACTGGTGTAGACCTGTTGTAGCACGATGAAGGGGGCCAAGGAACCCGTGATTCCGCGACCGAACCACTACGCGCCGTGTGGATTCGAGGTCTGTGTCGGTGATGAGGGGGAGCGGTGGGCGTCGAGCGCGCATGATCCACGCGTACGCTGGTGTAGACCAGTTGGCGACGGTTTCGCTGCCATGAGCGCACCATTCTGCACACATAGCACGGCCGCTCGCAAAGGTGGTCCAAGTGTGGGTTACTGCGACAAAGCGGATCGGATCAGGGGAGAAGGAACATGGCCACCAAGGCTGAGAAGATCGTCGCCGGGCTCGGCGGCATCCAGAACATCGACGAGATCGAGGGCTGCATCACCCGACTCCGCACCGAAGTGCACGACGCCTCCCTGGTCGACGATGCCGCCCTCAAGGCCGCCGGTGCCCACGGCGTCGTCAAGATGGGCACCGCCATCCAGGTCGTCATCGGCACCGACGCCGACCCGATCGCCGCGGAGATCGAAGACATGATGTGAACCCCGCGGCCCGCCGCGGTTCACCTTCGAGGGGCTCCTCCCGATGCGGGAGGAGCCCCTCGTGCGTGGGGGACTACGCTCGACGCCATGTCTCGTATTGACGGCCGCACCCCCGAACAACTCCGCCCGGTCACCATCGAACGCGGGTGGAGCAAGCACGCCGAGGGCTCCGTCCTCGTCTCCTTCGGCGACACCAAGGTCTTCTGCACCGCCTCCGTCACCGAAGGCGTCCCGCGCTGGCGCAAGGGCAGCGGCGAGGGCTGGGTCACCGCCGAGTACTCCATGCTGCCGCGCGCCACCAACACCCGCGGCGACCGTGAATCGGTCAAGGGCAGGATCGGCGGCCGCACCCATGAGATCTCCCGCCTCATCGGCCGCTCCCTGCGCTCGGTCGTCGACTACAAGGCACTGGGCGAGAACACCATCGTCCTGGACTGCGACGTCCTCCAGGCCGACGGCGGCACCCGCACCGCGGCCATCACGGGCGCCTACGTGGCACTGGCCGACGCCGTCGCCTGGGCCCGCGGCAAGAAGCTGATCAAGGCCGGCCGCCAGCCGCTCACCGGCACGGTCAGCGCCGTCTCCGTCGGCATCGTCGGCGGCGTGCCGCTGCTCGACCTCTGCTACGAGGAGGACGTCCGCGCCGAGACCGACATGAACGTCGTCTGCACCGGGGACGGCCGCTTCGTCGAGGTCCAGGGCACCGCGGAGGCCGAGCCCTTCGCCCGCGAGGAGCTGAACAGTCTCCTCGACCTCGCGGTGGCCGGCTGCGCCGACCTCACGGCGATCCAGCGCACGGCACTCGAGACGGCCCTGGCGAAGTAGAGGAGCAGCCCCGCATGACCCGCTTGATCCTCGCCACCCGCAACGCCGGAAAGATCGTCGAACTCCGGGCGATCCTGGCCGACTCCGGGCTGCCCCACGAACTCGTGGGTACCGACGCCTACCCGGACGTCCCCGACGTCAAGGAGACCGGCGTCACCTTCGCCGAGAACGCCCTGCTGAAGGCCCACGCCCTGGCCCAGGCCACCGGGCTGCCCGCGGTCGCGGACGACTCCGGCCTCTGCGTCGACGTCCTCGGCGGCGCCCCCGGCATCTTCTCGGCCCGCTGGGCCGGCCGCCACGGCGACGACAAGGCCAACCTCGACCTGCTCCTGGCGCAGCTCTCCGACATCGCCGACGACCACCGCGCCGCCCACTTCGCCTGCGCGGCGGCCATCGCCCTGCCCGACGGCAGGGAGCGGGTGGTGGAGGGCCGACTCCGCGGCACCCTGCGCCACGAGCCCGCGGGCACGAACGGCTTCGGCTACGACCCGATCCTCCAGCCCGACGGCGACACCCGCACCTGCGCGGAGCTGTCCCCCGACGAAAAGAACGCGATCAGCCACCGCGGCAAGGCGTTCCGCGCGCTGGTACCGGTGGTGCGGGAGTTGTTGGGCTGACTTGCAAAACGCCCCCGCCTTCGATTTGAAGGCGGGGGCGGTGCGGCCGGTGGGATTCGAACCCACACGGGCGTGAACCCACTGGGACCTAAACCCAGCATGACTGCCAATTCCATCACGGCCGCTCAGAAACGGTCATCGCGCTCGACCGGCAACGTTCAGTGTACGAGCCGAGCTTGTTGCGCTGCGAGAGGTGGCCTCCCCTTCTGGCGACACCACGTCTCCGTCAGTGAGTGGCAGTTGGGGCACAGGTACCGCAGATTCTCTCGGCGATTGTCTCGCCAGTCGCCGTTGATGTGGTCGATCTGCAGAGTGATCGGTTGACCCAGCCACTCCCCGGCATTGCCGCAGGACTCACATGCGTAAGGCACGCCGATCTCGTTCAGTGCGCGGTGGAGTTGGGCCCTGTTCGTCCGCCCGGCGTCGGAGGGTAGGACGATCAGCACCCGATGAGCGATGGGTGCAGGTGCGGGGAGCTCCGGCCGAGCCCACGAGCGGCGTTTGAAGTGGCTTGTATCAAGGCCGAGTCGAGCTGCCGCGCGTCGGATGCGTCGATGGTTGGTGTCGTTGACGTCCAGGCTGAGACGTCGCATCACCTCGGCGTAACTTGTTGAGTGCTTGACGGCGTCACGAAGGTCATCCTCAGGAATCACTACGCGGCGGTGGGAGAAGTGCTCGGTGCTGATGGCCTGGGCGCGCAGCATGCGGCCCAAGGTTGCGCGTGAGCGACTGTCGTCCGGCATGTTCAAGGCTCGGGCCACACCACGGATACTCGTCGCCGTCGATGCGGCGGCTCGCAGCTCCTCCGGAGTGAAGGGAAGGTCCGGTTCGGGCTGGTTCAATCCAGGGAAATGGCTGACGTCGATCGCCGCCGCCCTGATCCGGCGACAGATATGGGACAGCGTCCCGGTGGCCGGAGTGGCGCCCAGCTTGAGGGCCACCTCACGGAGTGAGGACGAGGAGGCCGCCGCCTCTGCGATGGCGGCGTCCGGGTACTTGCGCCATGGGCTGCGCTTGACGAAGTGACTGGTGTCGATCCCATGACTGGCGACCTTCTCTTGAAGTACCCGCCGCCGGCCACCGCTTGCGTGAAGGCCGAGTCGTCTCATCAGGTCTGCCCAATTGCGAGCCTCGGCGACGGTCTGCGCAAGCCGGTCTTTGCTGTACGGGCCCGCCGACTCCTTCAGCCGCTCCCTTGTGTACGCGCTGGCCCCCATGGGTCCCCTCCGTTCTCGGCCACATGTTCATGGCCCACACGGAGTAACGAACCGGTTATCGGACAGTCACGCACGCGAATGCGGAACGGCCCGCGCCGGGCGTGCCGGTGCGGGCCGTACAGGTGGGGGAGCTGCCCTCAGATCCCCAAGTCCTTGATGATCTTGGCCACGTGGCCCGTTGCCTTGACGTTGTAGAGGGCTCGTTCGACCTTGCCCTCCTCGTCGACGACGATCGTGGAGCGGATGACGCCGACGACGGTCTTGCCGTAGAGCTTCTTCTCGCCGAAGGCGCCGTAGGACTCGAGGACCTTCTTGTCCGGGTCGGCGAGCAGGGTGACGCGGAGGGACTCCTTGTCGCGGAACTTCGCCAGCTTCTCCGGCTTGTCGGGGGAGATGCCGATCACGTCGTATCCCGCGCCCGCCAGCAGGTCCAGGTTGTCGGTGAAGTCGCAGGCCTGCTTGGTGCAGCCGGGGGTGAGGGCGGCCGGGTAGAAGTAGACGATGACCTTCCGGCCCCTGTGGCCGGCCAGCGACACCTCCTTGCCGTCGGCGTCGGGGAGGGCGAAGTCGGGGGCCAGGTCCCCGGGCTGGAGTCGCTCGGTCATCGAAGCTCGTCTCCTCGTGCGTGCGCGGCGTCTCGTGCGTGCGCGTCGGGTGTGCGAATACCGTGTCGCTCCGAGGGTAACCGGGGGTGCCGACAGCGCGGTCGGAGCGAGAACTGACAGACTGTCCCGAACAGGCATCAGTTGACTTCGGAGGCGGCACGGTGGCGGACACCGCGGACACCAGAACCCCGGCTGAGATCGAGGCGGACATCAGGCGCCGCCGCGAGGTGCTGGCCGAGACGCTCGACGAGATCGGGGTGCGCGTGCACCCGAAGACCATCGTCGGGGACGCCAAGGCCAAGGTCGCCTCCAACATCGACCACACGCTCGGCCGGGCCTACGTACAGGTCAACCGGGTCGTGAGCGATGTGCGGGCGCAGTTCGTGGACGAGGACGGCGCCCCGCGCCTGGAGCGGGTCGTACCGGTCGCGCTCGTCGCCGTCGGCCTGGTCGGGCTGCTCGCTCTGGGCTCCCGCCGGCGCCGTGACTGAGCGGCGCGACGCCCCACCGCGTGACGCCGTGCCGAAGGCAGGTAGGTTCGAGGCGTGAGCGCCAAGAGAACTGAGCACAGCAGCCACGACGACAAGCTGCCCATCCGGATGCTGCACGACCGGGTGCTCGTCCGGCAGGACAAGAGCGAGGGCGAGCGGCGGTCGGGCGGTGGCATCCTGATCCCCGCGACAGCGGCGGTGGGACGCCGGCTGGCCTGGGCCGAGGTCGTCGCGGTGGGGCAGAACGTGCGGACCGTCGAGCCGGGCGACCGGGTGTTGTTCGATCCGGAGGACCGCGCCGAGGTCGAGGTGCGCGGAGTCGCGTACGTGCTCATGCGCGAGCGTGACCTGCACGCGGTGGCCGCGGACCGCTTCGAGGGCTCGGAGGACTCCACCGGCCTGTATCTGTAGCGGTACGTACATTGCCGAGGGGCTGGTGACCATCGTCACCAGCCCCTTTGCCGTTCCTTTGCTAGCCTCGGGAGCGACCCGACGAGACGCGCCGTACCGGGATGAACGCAAAGACGACGCACCCCCGTTCCGTCCTCACGTCGTCCCGGAGGTGCCGTCATGGCCTGGGTCCTGCTCGTTCTCGCCGGTCTGCTCGAGGTGGGCTGGTCGATCGGTATGAAGTTCACCGACGGCTTCACCCGCCCCCTGCCCAGCGTGTTCACCGGCGCCGGGATCGTGACCAGCATGATCCTGCTGTCCTACGCCGCCCGTTCCCTGCCCATCGGCACCGCCTACGGCGTGTGGGTGGGCATCGGGGCGGCCGGTGCGGCGGTGGTCGGCATGGTGGTGCTGGGGGAGCCGGCGACCGCCGCCCGGATCTTCTTCGTGTGTCTGCTGCTCGTGGCCGTGGTGGGGCTCAAGGTGACGTCCGGCCACTGAACACGCCCTGCAGGCCGGTGTTCGCGCCGCCGTCGCCGGAGGGGCCGGCGCCCCCGCCCGGGGTGGTGCCGCCCGCTCCGCCGGGCACGCCTCCCTGGCCGCCCGGCTGGGTGCCTCCGACGTCGCCGGACTCCCCGCCGGTGGGATCGCCGGGCGGGGTGCCGCCGCCGGCCCCGCCGGTGGTGGGGTCGCCGCCGTTGGTGTCACCCGTGCCGCCGTCGCCCTGGCCCTGGTTCGGCCCCGGGTCCTGGCCCGGGTCCTGCCCCTGGTCCTGGCCGCCGGTGTCGGGGCCGGGCGTACTGCCGTCGTCCGTACCGCCGTCGCCCGGGTTGTCGCCGGGCTCCGAGGGCGGCGGCTGGATCTGGTCGGCACCCGGCTGGAGCTGGAGGTCGAAGTCGGTGACGGGGGTGTTCTTCAGGGCGTCCCCGGTGTACTGCGCCCAGATCTGGGCGGGCGGCCCGCCGCCGTTGACGCGGGGAAGACCCATGGCTTCGTAGAGCGACTTGTGGTGGGCGGTGTCCGGGTCCTGGCCCATGACCGAGACGACGGTGGCGAGCTCGGGCGTGTAGCCGGCGAACCAGGCCGCCTGGTCCTCCTCGGCGGTGCCGGTCTTGCCGGCGGCGGGCCGGCCGGCGGCCTGGGCGGCGGTGGCGGTGCCGTTCTGGACGACGCTGCGCAGTATCGCGGTGGTGGTGTCGGCGGCCTCGCGGCTGACCGCCTGGGACTCGGTGCGCTGGGGCAGCTCGATCGTGTCGGCGCCGTCCTTGGTGATCTTCTTGATCATCGTGTACGGGGCGTGCTTGCCGTGGTTGGCGACTGTGGCGTAGGCGTCGGCCATGTCGACGACGCTGGCGGTGGCCACTCCGAGCGCGATGGACGGGGTGCCGGTCAGGTCCTTGGTGTCGGCCGGCAGGCCGAGGGCGACGGCGGTGTCCTTGACCTTCTCGGAGCCGACGTCGGCGGCCATCTGCGCGTACACCGAGTTGACGGACTTGTCCGTCGCCTCGCGGACGGTGATGTTGCCGTACGAGCGCTGGTCCTCGTTCTCGGGGGCGTAGGAGCCGCCCCAGCCCTGGACGGGGCGCTTGTTGGTGCCGTCGTAGTAGGTGTTCGGGGTGATCGGGCGGCCGTCCTGGGTGGCGGAGCCGTTCTGCACGGCGGAGGTGAACACGAACGGCTTGAAGGTGGAGCCGACCTGGAAGTCCCGGCGGGTGGCGTTGTTCGTGTACTGCTTGACGTAGTCGATGCCGCCGTACATGGCCACGAGCTCGCCGGTCTTCGGGTCGATGGACGCGGCGCCGGCCCGGACGTAGTTGTCGACCTTGCGGTTCTTCCGGTCGAGCTTGTTCATCACCTGGTCGTCCACGGCCTTGACCAGGGCGTCCTGGTTGCGCTTCTGCAGGGTCGTGGTGATCTGGTAGCCGCCCGCTTCGAGCTGGCTCTCTTCCAGGATCTTGTTCGTGGCCAGGTAGTCCTTCACCGCGCGGACGATGTAGCCGCGCTGCCCGGACATGCCCGTGGGGGCGGTGGCGTCCTTCGGCATCGGGAACTTGATCCCGGCCCGCTGCGAGGCGGGCAGCCAGCCCTTCTTGACCATGCCGTCCAGGACGTAGTTCCAGCGGGCCAGGGCCACGGACTTGTTCTCCGGGTGGGCGACGACGTCGAACTCGCTGGGCGCGTTGACCAGCGCGGCCAGGTAGGCGGCGCGGGCCGGGTCGAGGTCCTTGGCCTTGACGCCGTAGTACGCCTGCGCTGCGGCCTGGATGCCGTAGGCGTTGCGCCCGAAGTAGCTGGTGTTGAGGTAGCCCTGCAGGATCTCGTCCTTGGACTGGCTGCGGTCCAGCTTGATCGAGATGAAGAACTCCTTCACCTTGCGGGTGACGGTCTGCTCCTGGCCCAGGTAGTAGTTCTTCACGTACTGCTGGGTGATCGTCGAGCCGGACTGCTTGCCCTTGCCGAGGGCGGTGTTCCAGCCGGCGCGCAGCATCGCCTTGGGGTCGACGGCGGACTCGGTGTAGAAGTCGCGGTCCTCGGCGGCGAGCACGGCGTGCTGGGCGTCCTTGGAGACCTGGGAGAGCGTGACGTTCTCCCGGTTGATCTCGCCGTCCCGGGCGATCTCGGAGCCGTCGGCGTACAGGTAGACGTTGGCCTGCTTGACGGCCATGGCGTTGGCCGGCGGGATCTTCACCATGGAGTAGCCGAGAAGGAACGCGCCGATGACCAGCAGCATGGCGGTGAGGAAGCCGCCGAGCACCATCCGCCAGGTCGGCAGGGCGCGGCGCCAGCCGGTGCGCCGGGGCCGTTTGGCCTTCCCGCCGCCCGCCTCGTCCGCGGTGGCGATCCCCGCCTCGTCCGCCGCCGGGCTCCCCGCCTCGTTCGCGGTCGCGTGCGCCGTCGGGCTCATCGGCGCGTTCCCGGTCGCGTGCGCCGTCGGGTTCGGCGGCGTGCTTCCGGTCGGGTTCGGCGTCGCGTTCCCGGCCGGGTTCGCCCTCTGGTTCGGCGTCGCGTTCGCCGGCCGACCCGGGGGCTCGTTCGCGGCCGCGCTCCCGGTCGCGTTCGCCGTCCGGCTCAGCGTCGCGCTCCCCGTCGCGGTCGCCGTCTCGCCCCTGGCCCCCCTGGCCTCGTGCTCCGCCTCGCTCCTTGTCCCGCTTTCGGTCCCGCTCTCCGTCTCGCTCTCCGTCCCGCTCTCCGCCTCGCCCCTGGTCTCGGGTGCCGCCGGTGGCTGGTGGTCGGCCACGCCCTGGTTCGGCTGCTGCGGCTCGTCACTCATGTCGTACTCGGACTCCTGTTTCACGTCGTACGTCCCCGTACGATCCATGTCGTACGTCCCCGTACGCCCTCATGCGCCATCGGCGCCCCCAGATGAAGACTCTCGCAGCAACCGTTCCGTTCCCGGTCCCCCGCACTGCTCCGGGCCGGAAAATGCGTGGCATGTCACGTCTGGGCGCACTACGCTCTCGCGCTTTCGATGTCCTGGCCTGGGAGGAGACACGCGTGGGCGCTGGACGGTTGTACGTGGCCGTCGCGGCGGGGGGATTCAGACGGTACGCGACGTATCGGGCGGCGACGGCGGCCGGGGTGTTCACCAATACGGCATTCGGGCTGATCCTGGTGTATACGTACCTTGCGCTGTGGGATGTCCGGCCGCACCTGGGCGGTTACGACCAGGCACAGGCGGTGACGTACGTGTGGCTCGGGCAGGCGTTCCTGGCGGCCCTGGCGATCGGCGGGGGCGGCGTCGAGGACGAGCTGATGGAACGCATCCGAACGGGTGACATCGCCGTCGATCTGTACCGGCCGGCCGACCTGCAGCTGTGGTGGCTGTCGGCGGACGCGGGCCGGGCGATGTTCCAGTTGCTCGGCCGCGGGGTGCTGCCCTTCCTGTTCGGCGCGCTGTTCTTCCCGGTGTACCTGCCGTCGGACCCGCTGACCTGGGTGGCGTTCCTCGGCGCGGTGCCGCTGGCGCTGCTGGTGGGCTTCGGGATCCGCTTCCTGGTGGCGATGAGCGCGTTCTGGCTGCTGGACGGCGCGGGCGTGGTGCAGATGGCCGTGCTGGCCGGGTATTTCTGCTCGGGCATGCTGCTGCCGCTGAACGTCTTCCCGGGCGCGCTGGGCGAGGTGGTCCGGGCACTGCCGTGGTCCTCGCTGCTCCAGGCGCCCGCGGACATCCTGCTGGGGCACGCGGACCCGCTCGGTACGTACGTCTTCCAGGGGGCGTGGGCGGTGGCGCTGCTGGCGCTGGGGCGGCTGGTCCAGTCGGCGGCGACCCGGCGGGTGGTGGTGCAGGGTGGCTGAGCCGACCGCGGCCTGGGCGGCCGGCAACCGGCTGGTGGAGGGGCTGCGCGCCTATCGTCTGATCGCCGCGATGTGGATCCGCTCGACGATGGCCTACCGGGCCTCCTTCGTCATGACCACGGCGGGGAGCTTCGTCGCGAACGCGCTGGACTTCGTGGCGATCCTGCTGATGTTCTCCCGAGTGGACGCGCTCGGCGGCTACGCGCTGCCCGAGATCGCCCTCCTGTACGGGCTGTCCGCCACCTCCTTCGGCCTCGCCGACCTGGCGATCGGTTCCATGGACCGGCTGGGGCGGCGGGTGCGCGACGGCACCCTCGACACCCTGCTGGTCCGGCCGGCTCCGGTGCTGGCGCAGGTGGCCGCGGACCGGTTCGCGCTGCGCCGGCTGGGCCGGGTGACGCAGGGGGCGCTGGTGCTGGGCTGGGCGCTGGCCCGGCTGCACGTCGACTGGACGCCGCTGAAGCTGCTGCTGATGCCGGTGATGGTGGTCAGCGGCTGCGTGATCTTCTGCGCGGTGTTCGTGGCCGGGGCGGCGTTCCAGTTCGTGGCGCAGGACGCCTCCGAGGTGCAGAACGCGTTCACCTACGGCGGCACCACGCTGCTCCAGTACCCGCCGACGGTGTTCGCCAAGGAGCTGGTGCGCGGGGTGACGTTCGTCCTGCCGCTGGCCTTCGTCAACTGGCTGCCCGCGCTGTACGTGCTGGGACGGCCCTATCCGCTCGACCTGCCCCGGTGGACGGCGTTCACGCCGCCGCTGGTCGCGGTGGCGTGCTGCGCGCTGGCGGGGGCGGCCTGGCGGGTGGGCCTGCGGTCGTACCGGAGTACCGGCAACTGAGACGAGACGGCGAAGTCACGAAGGCGAAGTCACGAAGGCGAAGGCACGAAGGCGAAGTCACGAAGGCGAAGGCATGAAGGTGAAGGCGCGAAGGTGAAGGGACGAAGAGGCGCATGGCGATGACGGCGGACGGCGTGGAGGGCAGGGAGAGCGCGGACGGCGCCGGCGGTGCGGCCGGCGCGGGCGGTGGTCTCATCGAGGTCGACCGGGTCGAGAAGGTCTTCGACGTACGGAAGAAGACCGGGTTCCTCAGGCGCGAGCGGCGGCAGGTGCGGGCGGTCGACTCGATCTCCTTCAGCGTGGCGCGCGGCGAGATGGTCGGCTACATCGGCCCGAACGGGGCGGGCAAGTCGACGACGATCAAGATGCTCACCGGCATCCTGACGCCGAGCGGCGGCCGGCTGCGGGTCGCCGGCATCGACCCGTCCCGTGAGCGGACCCGGCTCGCCCGGCGCATCGGGGTGGTGTTCGGGCAGCGTACGACCCTGTGGTGGGACCTGCCGCTGATCGACTCCTACCGGCTGATGCACCGCATGTACCGGATCCCCGACGCCCGTTACCGCGACAACCTCGACCGCTGCGTCGAACTCCTCGAACTCGGCGACCTGTTGGACGTTCCGGTCCGGCAGCTCTCGCTGGGCCAGCGGATGCGCGGCGACATCGCGGCCGCCCTGCTGCACGATCCGGAGGTCCTCTACCTGGACGAGCCGACCATCGGCCTGGACGTCATCAGCAAGGCCAAGGTCCGCGGGTTCCTGCGCGATCTGAACGCCGAGCACGGTACGACGGTGCTGCTGACCACGCACGACCTCCAGGACATCGAGCAGCTCTGCTCGCGGGTGATGGTCATCGACCACGGGCGCCTGATGTACGACGGCCCGCTCACCGGCCTGCACCAGGCGGGCGAGAGCGAGCGCACCCTGGTGGTCGACCTGGAGCGCGAGCTGCCGCCGATCGAGCTGCCGTCCGCGCGCGTGGTGCGGGTCGAGGGGCCCCGGCAGTGGCTGGCCTTCCCGGCGGCCCAGTCGGCGGCGCCTCTGGTGGCGCGGATCGCGGCGGAGTACCCGCTGGTGGACCTGTCGGTGAGGGAGCCCGACATCGAGGCGGTCATCGCGAGGATGTACGCCGAGAAAGCGGTCTCGTAGGCTGCTGCCATGACCGAGGACCTGCCGGAGCTTCGCGCCTCCGACGCCGATCGTGAACGAGTCGCCGAGCGACTGCGGGACGCCGTGGCCGAGGGGCGCCTCGACATGAGCGAGTTCGAGGAGCGGCTGGACGCGGCGTACCGGGCACGCACCTACGGCGAACTCACGCCGCTCACCCGGGACCTGCCCGTGCCCGGGGTGACCGCTCCGACGGTGAACATGGTCAAACAGCCCGTGCAGGACGGCAGTTGGGCGTCGCGGGTGGTCGGCAACGGGGGGACCTCGTCGTGGGCCGTCGCCATCATGGGCGGGTTCGAGCGCAAGGGGCGCTGGACCGTGCCCAGGAAGTTCAACTGCTTCACCTTCTGGGGCGGCGGCGGCGTCGACCTGCGCGACGCCGACTTCGCCGACCACGAGGTCGAGATCAACTGCGTCGCGATCATGGGCGGTGTGGACGTGATCGTCCCGCCCGGCGTCGAGGTCGTGGTGCGCGGCATCGGCATCATGGGCGGCTTCGACCACCGCGAGGAGGGCGCGGGGGGCGAGCCGGGGGCCCCGCGTGTGATCGTGACCGGTGTGGCCTTCTGGGGCGGTGTGAGCATCAGGCGGAAGATCACCGAGGCGGAGCGGCGCCGGCTCAAGGAGGAGCGCCGCCAGGAGAAGCTGGAACGCAGGGCGGAACGCCGCAGGCTCCGATAGCCCCCGGCCGCCCGGCTCGCCGCGGGCTCGAACGGCCGCGGCCGGCCGGCTCCCTACAACTGCGCCTGCCCCGCCCCCTTCAGCAGGTCCAGGTCGAACGCCTCCGCCATCGTCCGGTACCCCAGGTCACTGGGGTGCAGATGGTCCCCGCAGTCGTACGCGCCGAGCAGCCGCCGCGGGTCGCGGGGGTCCCGCAGCGCCCGGTCGAAGTCGACCACGGCGTCGAACACCTGCCCGTCCCGGATCTCCGCGTTGACCTGCTGCCGTACCGCCTCCCGGGCGGGCGTGTACGCGCGGTACCCACCGAACGGCATCAGCGTCGCCCCGACGACCCGCAGCCCGCGCGCGTGCGCCCGCGTCACCAGGGTGCGCAGCCCACCGGTGATCAGCTCCGGGTCGGCGCGCCCCGGATGGCGCAGGATGTCGTTGACGCCGAGGTCGATGACGACGACCTTGACCCCGGTCCGCTCCAGCACGTCCCGCTCGAACCGGTTCAGCCCGCTCGGGTTGTCCGAGGGCCGGCCGAGCCCGTCGGCCAGCACCTGGTTGCCGCTGATGCCCTCGTTGACGACGCTGTAGCGCGGCACGTCCCGGCCCGCCTCGACCGCCGCCCGCAGCCGGCCGGACAGGACGTCGGTCCAGCGGCGGTCGGCGCCGACGGTGGAGGTGATGCCGTCGGTGATCGAGTCGCCGAGGGCGACGACCGTGCCGTCGGCCTCGTCGCTGAACACGTCCAGCGCACTCAGCCAGCGCCAGACCGTTGTCTGCTCGGTGTACGGCGCCCCGGTCACGTCCTCGGTGCGGTCGCCCTGGGCGATGTAGGAGATCTGGCGGGCCTGCGGGTGATGGGTGACCGGGCCCGACGGGGTGGGGGAGTAGGTGGTGACCAGGACGTCGCCGCCCCGCGGGACGGCGATGGACACGGAGTCGCTCATCACCTGCCCGCCGGCCGGTACGACGACCGAGAGGGCGCCGGCGAAGGTGAGCCGCCGCATGGTGCGCGTGGCGGCGGCCGCGGTGGCGTCGCCGGCCGCGACGGCGATCGAGGCGTGGGTGACGCGCAGCGGCGACTGGCCGTAGAGGTTGGACAGCGTGATGCGGGCACTCGTCCCGGCGACGCTCGTGTGCACGACGTTGCGCACCGAGCGGCCCGCCATCCCCGTGGTCTCCGTGCCGGGTTCGGCGGCGGCCGGTGAGGCGGACCAGGTGGTCACCCAGGTGCCGGCGGCGGCCGGGGCGGCGGAATGGCCCGGCGCGTGGCCGGTGGCCGGAGCGGCGGCCATGCGGCCGGTGCCGGAGGCGCCGCCGGCGCAGAGGGCGGCGGAAACGACGACGATCAGTGCGACGATCGCGGTCAGCAGGGCGTAACCGTGCCGTCTTGTCATGCTGGTGACGTTCTCCTCGGGCGGAGCCGGCCGGAGCCCCCCGGGCTCCGAACTGATGGGCACATGGTGGCGGATGGGCCCGGGGACAATTGACAGGATCCTGCCCAACCCCCCTTCCGACAGACGCCGGGAACTCTTGTTCCGTTCCGGGAGTCGGTCAGGAAGGGACAATTGTGTGCGGGATCACCGAACGGGTGGAGTGGATGGAACAGACGACCCAGGCCGGTCCGGAAACGGCGGACGCCGTCTCCCACCGTGCGATGACCGTGTTCAGCCCCGCCGACGAGGAGCGGCGCCGCGGGGTGCGCCGCATGAAGCTGACCGCCGCGGGACTGCTGCTGTTCGTCGCCGTGGTGTACGTGCTCGCCAAGTGGGGCGAGCACACCGGCGCCGGCGCGTGGACGTCGTACGTCGCCGCGGCCGCCGAGGCCGGCATGGTCGGCGCGCTCGCCGACTGGTTCGCGGTCACCGCCCTCTTCCGCCACCCCCTCGGCCTGCCCATCCCGCACACCGCGATCATCCCCAACAAGAAGGACCAGCTCGGCGTCTCGCTGGGCGAGTTCGTCGGCGAGAACTTCCTCTCCGAGGACGTCGTACGGCAGCGGCTGCGCGCCGTGGGCATCGGCAGCCGCCTCGGCGCCTGGCTCGCCCAGCCGGAGCACGCGGACCGGGTGACCGCGGAACTGGCGACCGCGCTGCGCGGCGCCCTGGCCGTCCTGCGCGACTCCGACATCCAGGCCGTCGTCGGCGAGGCGATCACCCGCAGAGCCAACACGCAGGAGATCGCGCCCGGCATCGGCAAGCTGTTGGAGCGGGTCGTCGCCGACGGCGGCCACAAACGGGTCGTCGACCTGGTCGTCTCCCGCGCGCACGACTGGCTGGTGCTGCACAGCGACTCCGTGATGGACGCGGTGCAGGGCGGCGCGCCCGGCTGGACGCCGAGGTTCGTCGACAGGAAGGTCGGTGAGCGGGTCTACAAGGAACTGCTGCGCTTCATCACCGAGATGCGGGACATGCCCTCGCACCCGGCGCGCGGCGCGCTCGACCGCTTCCTCACCGACTTCGCCTCCGACCTCCAGTCCGACACCGACACGCGCGGGCGTGTCGAGCGGCTCAAGGGCGAGGTGCTGCGCCGCGGCGAGGTCCAGGACCTCATCGCCTCCGCCTGGACGGCCGTACGGTCCATGATCGTCGCGGCGGCCGAGGACGAGCGCAGCGAGCTGCGCCTGAGGGTCCGTGCCTCGCTGCTGTCCCTGGGCGCCCGGATGGCCGAGGACTCCAAGGCGCAGGGCAAGGTCGACTCCTGGGTCGAGGGCGCGGCGGTCTACGTGGTGACGACCTACCGCAAGGAGATCACCTCCCTGATCACCGACACCGTCGCCGGCTGGGACGCCGAGCACACCACCCGCAAGATCGAGGCCCACATCGGCCGCGACCTCCAGTTCATCCGCATCAACGGCACGGTGGTGGGGTCGCTGGCAGGAGTGCTGATCTATACGGTGACCCGGGTCCTGGGGGCGTAGGGCCGGGCTCCGGCGGTGGGGGCGGACCGAAGCCATTCGGCTCGTTCGCGGCCCGGTCGGCCGAGGGGCCGCTGGGCCGGTCGGCCGTGCGCAGGGCGTGATCCACGCGGTTCGGGGGAACCCGCTTGGCGTTCCGCTCGTCGTGTCGCCGTCGTCGTGGAGGGAGCCCATGGCCACCGCCGAGGCCGAGACCGGCCGTACCGTGACCACCGACATCCCCGCCCGCCTGGACCGCCTTCCGTGGTCGCGCTGGCACTGGACGATCGTCGTCGGTCTCGGCACCGTATGGATCCTCGACGGTCTGGAGGTCACGGTCGTCGGCAACATCGCCAGCCGACTGTCGGAGCCCGGCAGCGGTCTGTCGATCAGCTCCGCACAGGTCACGGGCACCGCGGCCGCCCTCTACGTGGCGGGCGCCTGCGTCGGTGCCCTCTTCTGGGGCCGCCTGACCGACCGCTACGGCCGCAAGAAGCTCTTCATGATCACCCTCGCGGTGTATCTGGCGGCCACCGCCCTGACCGCCGTCTCCTTCGAGGCCTGGTGGTTCTTCCTCTTCCGCTTCCTGACCGGCTTCGGCATCGGCGGCGAGTACGCGGCCATCAACTCCGCGATCGACGAGCTGATCCCCGCCGCTTACCGGGGCCGCGTCGACCTGATCATCAACGGCAGCTTCTGGGTGGGCGCCGTCGGCGGCTCCCTGCTGTCGATCCTCGCCCTGAACACCGGCATCCTGGCCGCCGACGTGGGCTGGCGGCTGACGTTCGCGCTCGGCGCGGTCCTCTCCCTGGTGATCCTCCTCGTCCGCAGGCACGTCCCGGAGAGCCCGCGCTGGCTGCTGATCCACGGCAGGGACCGGGAGGCGGAGGAGGTGGTGACCGACATCGAACGCCGGATCGAGTCCGAGCGGGACGAGCCGCTGCCCGAGCCGCACGGCGAGATCACCATCCGCCAGCGCCGCGGCGTGAGCTTCATCGAGATCGGCCGCACGGTCTTCGCCGCCTACCGCAGGCGCGCCGTCCTCGGCTTCTCCCTCTTCATCGGCCAGGCGTTCCTCTACAACGCCATCACCTTCGGCTTCGGCGCGATCCTGACCAGGTTCTTCCACGTGCCCGCCGACCACACCGGCTACTACTTCGCCGTCATCGCGGCCGGCAACTTCATGGGCCCGCTGCTGCTGGGCCGCCTCTTCGACACGGTCGGCCGCCGGGTGATGATCTCTTCCACCTATCTGCTGTCCGGCCTGCTCCTGTTCGGCACGGCCTGGCTGTTCGACAGCGGCACGCTGAGCGCCGGCACGCTGACGGCCTGCTGGTGCGTGGTGCTGTTCTTCGCCTCGGCCGGCGCCTCCAGCGCCTATCTGACGGTCTCCGAGATCTTCCCGATGGAGACCCGCGCGATGTCCATCGCCTTCTTCTACGCCCTCGGCACCGCGGCCGGCGGTATCAGCGGACCGCTCCTCTTCGCCGACCTCACCAGCACCGGCAGGGTCGGCGACACGGTCCTCGCCTTCCAGATCGGCGCGGCGCTGATGTGCGCGGCGGGCCTGGTCGCCGCGTTCCTCGCGGTCAAGGCCGAACGCCGCTCCCTGGAGGACATCGCCACACCGCTGACGGCGGTGAGGGCACCGGAGACGAAGGCGCTGCCCTAGGGGTGCTGTCCCGGCAGGTCGCCGTCAGGCTCCTGTCGTGGAACCCGGCCTGACGATCATCAGGACCGTCACGGCGGCCCACAGCAGGTTGAACACGCCGGTGAACATGGCGAGGCGAACGGTCGCCCTGCGCTCGTCACCGCCCTGCCCCACGGGCCGTTGCTCGTCGAGCGCCTCGGCTATGGCGGTCTGCCGGGGCAGCACCAGCGCGACGAGGACGACGGCGGCGAGCGCGGTCAGCGCGATCGACACGAGCAGCCAGGTGTCGCCGAGCACGCCCATGTTCTTGGCCGTGGCGAACCCGAACACCGGGACGGCGACCCCGCCGACGGCGTAGACCCGGCAGATGCGCAGCAGCAACAGCACGGTCTGCACCGCCCGCGGATCCTCGGGCGCGGCCAGGGCCTGGCGCGCGGCGGGCGGAAACATGCTGGCGGCGACGGTGACGGGCCCGATGGCGACGATCGCGGCCAGCACGTGCACGGCGAGAAGGAACTTGGTCACGCCCCGACGCTAGCCACCCAGTCGATCTTGAAGAAGTGGCGAGAGTGACAGGGTTCAACGGATTCCCGCCACCACCCGGCCCGGTGGTCCCGCGATACGGAACGCCGCGATGCCGAACGGGATGCCGATGATCGTGACGCACAGCAGCACGCCCGCGAGGAAGTAACCGAGGAACAGCCAGAAGCCGCTCAGGACCAGCCAAATGGCGTTGAGGATTGTCTTCACCGGTGACGACCTGCCACCTGCTCGAGGCGGGCGACGCGCTCCGCCATCCGTCCCCAACTCCAGTTTGCGCAGGGCGCGGGCGAGGGCAAGTGGGTCGCCGGTGAGCCGGGCGCCGGACGCGTCCGCCTCGTACTTCCTGGAGCAGGTGAGACGCGGGTCACAGGAATCGCTCCGGCGGGTCTGTCACACATCGCGGGCCGCGTCCGTCGTAGGTGTGTAAGCGAAAAAGAGCGCAGCACGACGAAGTGGATCAAAACAGATCAAAGCAGAGCGGACCGCTGTGAACACCCACAAGGAGCCCAGGATGGAAGCCCGTCTCAACCTCTTCGGCAACGCCCTCGCGGCGAAGTTCCTCCGTCAGATCAACGCAGCGGGCAAGACGGTGACGGACTCGCCGCTCCCGGCGTCGACCCAGGAACTGGTGAAGATCCGCGCGAGCCAGATCAACGGCTGCGGCTTCTGCCTCGACATGCACACCAAGGACGCCGCCCACGCCGGCGAGACGGCCGTACGCCTCAGCATGGTCGCCGCCTGGCGCGAGGCCAAGGTCTTCACCGAGGCCGAACGTGCCGCCCTGGAACTGGCGGAGCAGGGCACCCGCCTCGCCGACGCGGCGGGCGGCGTCACCGACGAGGCGTGGGCCGACGCCGCCAAGCACTACGACGAGGACCAGCTGGCGGCCCTGGTCACCCTCATCGCCGTGATCAACGCCTACAACCGCCTGAACGTCATCGTCCAGCAGCCGGCGGGCGACTACGAACCGGGCATGTTCGGCTGACCCGGACCCGGACCCGGCCCCGGTCGACAGGGCGGCCCGCTCACGGACACGCCGAGCCGGCCTGAGACCCTTCCCCCATGACGACACCCCCTGACGGACTGCCCCGTTACCGAGTGCTGACCGGCCCGGACGACGCCTCGTTCTGCCGGCGCGTGAGCGAGGCGCTCGACCTCGGCTACCGACTCCACGAAGGCCCCGCCCTCACCTTCGACGGCGAGAACGTCGTCGTCGCCCAGGCGGTGGTCTGGCCGGCGGGGCCGGGGGAGGGGGCCTAGCACGAGCGAGAGCGCCGCAAGATGGAGCGGGTCCCGCCGCTCAGATGCCGAGTGCGGCCGGCTGCTGCGCGCGCTCCTCGCTCAGCGACGCCCGCCGCGAGCTGAGAAATACGCCCAGGCCCTGCGAGCCTGCGGCCGGTGCGCCGGGGGGCGGGCCGTGTATCCCGGGCGGTTGATGCCGGGCGAGATCCTGGTCCTCCCGTGCGCCCGCTCCTGACGCAAGGACGGAGGTGGGCAGTAGACCGACGTCGGCGCTGGGGGCGGCTGGGTCGGCGTAGAGGGCGGACTGGTGGGCGAGGGCGCCCAATGGAACGGGACGCCGTCGCCCGCGGTGCCGGTCGGAGCCGCGGGCGACGGTGCGGGTCGGTCAGTCCTGGCCGCCGGCGGCCTGCATCATCGGCGCGCGGTCGAAGATGCTGACGGCGTGGGTGATCCGGCCGTCCTCGACGGTCAGGTACTCGGCCCCGCGGAAGTCCTTGGCGAACGGCAGGTCGACGGTGTACACGATCGCCGCGCTGTTGTCGTCGCCGAAGACGCCGAGCAGTTCACCGCTGATGAGCATGCCGGCGAACGGCGCCAGGAACTGACGGTATGCGTCGGCGCCCCGTACGGGGCCGGACGGGGCTTGGCAGACGATGTCGTCGGCGATGAGGCCCATGGCCTTCTCTACATCGCCGCCGAGCCAGGCGCGCACGTACGTTTCGGCGACCCCGGCGGCGGATCCGGTGGTGGTCATGGCAGGTGGTTCCCTTCCTCGTCGCACCGCCCCTCGTGGTCCCGCCGGTCACCGGGGCTGCCCGGGTGCGACCGGCGGACCGCCCGAGGGAGCGGCCCGGCCGCGTCCGATCGCGGCCTGGTGAGACGGATCCTCCCCGGCATATATGACACCCTCCGTCATATAGCTGAGGGAGATTCCGAAGCATGAGATCCGAACGCCTGCTCTCCATCCTGCTGCTCCTGCAGTCGCACGGGCAGCTGCCGTCCTCCGAGCTGGCGGAACGGCTGGAGGTCTCGGTCCGCACGATCATGCGGGACGTCGAAGCGCTGTCGGCCTCCGGCGTGCCGGTCTACACCGTGCGCGGTCCGCACGGCGGCATCGCGCTGCTGCCCGGGTTCCGCACCGACGTCACCGGACTGACCGCCGACGAGTCCCGCGCGCTGTTCGTCCTGCTGTCCGGCTCCGCCCACGCCGACCTCGGCCTCGGCGCGGCCCTCGGCTCCGCGCTGCGCAAGGTCATGGCCGCGCTGCCCGCACCGCACCGCCCCGACGCGGACCTCACCAGCCGCCGCGTCCTCATCGACCCGGTCCGCTGGCGTGGCGCCCCCGGACCGGACCACGCCGCGCCCGACCTCACCGCCTTCCAGGACGCCGTCTTCACCGACCGCCGCCTGCGCCTGCGGTACCGGCACGGCCGCGACAACCGCGTGCACACCTACACGCTCGACCCGTACGGCCTGGTCAACAAGGCCGGCGTCTGGTACCTCGTCGCCGACCGCGACGGGGAGCCCCGGCTGTTTCGCACCGACCGGGCCCGCTTCGCCGCCGTCCTCGACGAACCGGTGCGACGCCGCCCAGGCGTCGAACTCGCCGACGTCTGGGACCGGCTGCGCCGCGGCATCGACGACCTGCCCGCCCCGCTCGCCGTCACCGTAGAGGTCCGCGACGACATCCTGGCGAGGTTCCTGCGCGTCCACGCCGCGGACCTCGCAGTCCCCCTGGTCGCACCCGAAACCGTTCCGCCGGACCGGGCGGTCGAACCAGGCTGGACACGCGTCGAGTTGCGATTCCGGTCCCTGTTGGCCGCCCAGCCCCTGCTCGCCTTCGGCGCCGACGTCGAGGTCCTCACGCCCGACGAACTCCGACGCCACCTGGCCCGTACGTCCCTCGCGACCGCCGCCCTCTACGCCCCCGACCGGGACGGCTGACGCTGCAACGGGCGTGCCGTCACGCGCCCGTCGGCCCGGCCCACGGGTGCCGCCCACCGTCCCGCTCGGCTAGGGCCGTGCCGCCGGGGACGGGGCCGGTCAGACGACCACCCCGGCCCTCTTGTACGAGCGCAGCAACAGCGCCGCCTCCGCCCCCGTCACCCCGTCCAGCTCCGCGAACACCCGGGTCGTGAAGTCGTGCACGTCCTGCGCCGAGCGGTGGCTGGAGTAGCCGAGGACGTTCGCCCGGCCGGTGGTGATGACCAGGTGCCGTACGTCGGACTCGCGGGCCAGGCGGCGTACGGCCACCTCCAGCGCGCGGTGTTCGACGGAGAGCCGGAAGCGGGCCTCGACGGGGAAGCCGAGCACCCCGGGCTCGGCGTGCAGGCGCAGGTGCAGCACGTGCGAGTCCATGAGCCGGGCGAGCCTGCGCCGGGCCGTGGTCTCGCTCACGCACAGCTCACGGGCGAGCCGGGCCATGGGCATGCGTGCGTCCCGCTCCAGGAGAGCCACCAGATGGCGGTCGAGCTCGTCGATGACCAGCGGCTCGGGCAGGACCCCGCCCTCGGCGACGCGACGGCGGGACGGAGTGGGCTCCTGGCGGTACGGGTCCCAGTCGTTGGCGGTCAGCAGGAGCCGCAGGACCACCGCCGTGTGCACGTCGGTGACGCCGGGAATGCCGGCGATCGACCCGTCCACCGTGCTCAGGAGCTGCTCGGGCCCCGGCACGAGGACCTCGGCCAGCACCTCGGGCGAGCCGGTGGCCACGTCCACGGACCGTGTGTCCGGGCGGCGCGCGAGCGCGAGGGCCACCGCGTGCAGCTTCCCCGGCGCGCAGCGCACCGCCAGCTCCACGACCAGCCCCTCGCCCAGGTACTCGGGCACCAGGAACGCCGTGAACCGCACCAGGCCGGAGCCGATGAGCCGGTCCAGCCGGCGCGCGACGGTCCGCTCATGCACATCGAGGCGGCCCGCCACATCCGCCCAGGCGGCTCTCGGCTCGCGGGCCAGCAGCCGGACGATGGCGTGGTCCAGCGCGTCCAGGGCCGACGGCACCGCTTCACCGGGCTTGACCGAATCCGCCAACGATCACCTCTCAAATGCTTGTTTCCACTGAATCTTCCGGGATTCATTGCCGAGACTAAGTCGTTCGGGCGACCTTGAGTGGCACTTTCCGCCAGCCACTTTTCGTGAACAGGTGCGGCTTCCATGAACGACACCCCGATCCTCGCCCCTTCGCCGACGAGATCCGCCCTCCGCCCGACCCCGGTCGCGGCGGTGATCGTCTCCCTGGTCCTGGTGGAGCTGTCCAGCGGCATCACCCAGGGCTTCCTGGGCCCGCTGCTGAAGGGGCTCACCACCACCCTGCACGTGAACGTCGCCCAGCTGAACTGGATCAGCATCGCGAACCTGCTCTCCAGCGTCGCCTTCACGCCCATCCTGTCGCGGCTTGGCGACCTGCACGGCCACCGTCGCGTGCTGCGCTGGAACCTGGCCATCGTCCTGACGGGCTCGCTCCTGGTGGGGCTGAGCCGGTCGTTCGGGATGCTGCTCGCGGGGCAGGTGCTCCAAGGCGCGTTCGCCGGGTTCTTCCCGCTGCTCGTCGGCATCCTGCGCAACCGGCGCACCGCCGACGAGAGCCGGCGCGGCATCAGCTTCATGGTGGCCGCGCTGGTCGGCGGGCTCGCACTGGGCACGGTGAGCAGCGGCCTGATCGCCGAGTACGTGGCGGTGCCGACCGCCGCGCTGTGGGTGCCCGCCGTCGCGGTGGGCCTCGCCCTCGCGGTGACCTGGCCGCTGCTGCCGGAGACCGAGGAACGGCCGGGCGGGTCCGCGGACTGGCTCGGCGCCGGACTGCTGTGCGTCGGGCTCGTCGCCGTCACGCTGGGACTCGGGCAGGGCGGCGCGCCCGGCTGGGAGTGGACCTCGGCGAGGACACTGGGCTGTCTGGCCGGCGGCCTGCTGGTGACCGCGGTGTGGGTACTGGCCGAGCTGCGGACCCCGGCGCCCGTCATGGACGTGCGCCTGTTCCGGCGCCGCAACGTCGTCGTGGTCGCGATCGTCACCCTGACCTTCAGCTCCTGCATGCTCGGTCTGCTGGTCGCCAACCCGGTGTTCCTGAGCACCTCGCGGGCCGAGGCGGGCTACGGGCTCGGGCTCACCCCGCTGGCCACCGCGTTCGCGCTGCTGCCGAACATGCTGGCGCTCGTGCTCGGCGCCCTGGTCGCCCCCGCCGTCGCCGCACGGCTCTCCGACCGGCGGACCCTGTTCGCGGGCTCGCTGCTGATGGCCGCCGGGAACCTCGCCGTGTACGTCTCCCACAGCAGCCTCGTGCCCTACCTGGCCTGCACCGCCGTCGTCGGTCTCGGCAGCGGGCTGCTCCAGCACTCCACCCGGACCCTCGCCGTCGAGGCCGTACCGCACGACCAGACCTCGGTGGGCTCCGGCATCAACGAACTCCTCATCAACGTCGGCGGCTCGCTCGGCGCCGCCGTGGTGCTCTCCGTCTTCGCCGCCGAGACCGCCGCGGGCAGGTCGCTGCCCGCCGTCACCGCCTACACCCACGCCTGGGCGATCTGCGCCGCCGTGTCCCTCGCGGGCGCGCTCGTCTCCCTGCTCTACCACCGCCCCGTGAAGGAGGCCCTGTGAACAGCGCCGAAGGAAGTTCCATGACCGGCGCACGGCTGAAGCAACGCTGCCGCGACACCCTCACCCGCGCGCAGGACCAGGTCCTCGCGCTCAGCCACAGCCTGCACGCCGAGCCGGAGCTCGCCTACGAGGAGCACCGGTCCGCCAGGAAGATCGCCGACCTGGTCGAGGGCGCGGGCTTCGCGGTCGAGCGAGGCGTGTGCGGCCTGCCGACCGCGTTCACCGCGACCGCCGGCTCCGGGGACCTGGTCATCGGGATCTGCGCCGAGTACGACGCGCTGCCCGGCATCGGCCACGCCTGCGGCCACAACGTCAACGGCGCCGCCGCCACCGCCGCCGCCCTCGCGCTCGCCTCCGTCGCCGACGACATCGGCGTCACCGTCAAACTCCTCGGCACACCCGCCGAGGAGTACGGCGGCGGCAAGGCCGACATGCTGCGCGAAGGGGCCTTCGACGACGTGGCCGCGGCGATGATGGCCCACGCCGCGCCCACCGACGCCATCGGCATGACCTCGCTCGCCATCAGCAGCTGGAAGGTCGCGTACACCGGCCGTACCGCGCACGCGGCGGCGATGCCGCACCGCGGGGTGAACGCCGCCGACGCGATGATGATCGCGCAGGTCGCGATCAGCGCCTACCGGCAGCAGATGACGCCCGGCACGGTCGTCTCCGGCATCGTCACCTCCGGCGGCGAGGCACCCAACGTCATCCCCGGCCGCACGACGGCGGACTACGACTGCCGCGCCGAGACGATCGACGAACTGCGGGAGCTGCAGACCCGGGTGCGCGCCTGTTTCGAGGCGGGGGCACTGGCGACGGGCGCCGAGCTGGCGCTCGAAACGGTCGGCAACGACTACGCCGATCTGCGGCAGGACCTGGACATGTGCGCGCTGTACCGCGAGGCGGCGGGCGACCTCGGCCGCACCGTGCCGCCGCGCGATCCCCGGCTGCGCGGCGGCTCGACGGACATGGGCAACGTCTCGCAGATCGTGCCGTCCATCCATCCCATGATCGGCTACGACTGCGGCGACGCGATCATGCACAACCCCGAGTTCACGCGCTACGGCACGACCGCGGGCGCGGACCTCGCCGTCCTGGACGGCGGGCTCGCCATGGCCTGGACGGCGCTGGGCCTCGCGACCGACGAGGAGCAGCGGAGCCGGTTGCTGAAGCGGCTGGCCGAGCGCGGCCGTCGCTAGTTCCTGTGGTCCTCAGGCCTTCAGGCCTTGAGACGGGGATCGGGCCGTTTCATGACGGGTGCCGGCGACGAGATCTGCCGGTAGAAGATGTCGATGTCCACCTCTTCGCCACCGACGGTCAGGGTGTCCCAGGCGCCGCTCGCGAGCAGGGTGCGGACGGTCTCGAGCTTCAGTTTCCGCAGGTGGTCGCGGAGGGTCGCGTCGTCCGGCATGCCGGGGACACGGGGTGAGAGGCGGTCGCGGATCTCCCGCAGCCGCTCCGTGAACGCGTCGAGGTCCGCCTCGTCCACCTTGCCGGCCGCGCCGTTCGGAGCGTCCGGCAAGGCCGCCTCGATGCTCTGCGCGATCGTGTCCTTGATCGCGCGGGTGTCGCCGTGCTCGTCGGTGGTGACCATGGCGTTCCAGGCGCGGCTCTTGTGCCGGTACTGGAGCATCGACATCGCCGCCTCGTGACGGACGAAGTCGGCGTCGCGGAAGGCCTTCCCCCGCCAGGCGTTGCTGAGGGAGCGTGCGAGCGAGATGGCCGACGCGAGGCCGCTGTTGAGCCCGCGTCCCGGCCAGAAGTGGATGGCGTTGGCCGCGTCCCCGAGCAGGAACCCGTACGTCCCCGGGGTGGCGGACGTCGCGGAGTGGAGCCGGGCGGTGAAGCGGGGCCGCTGCACCATGTCCAGGCGGAACCCGGTGACGGCGCTCAGGTTCTTCTCGGTGACGCCGAAGAGGACCAGGCCCTCCAGTACGCGCTTCCACAGGGCGGAACCCTTGACCAGGGCGGGCAGGAACAGCGTGCCATGGGTCGAACAGCGGAAGTCGCCCTCGTCGTTGCGGCCCATGAGGCAGGGCCGTGAGGCGACACACTGCTCGAACACGTGCCGCACGGGGTCGACCCCGATGACCTCCTGGGCCTCGGCGTCGGTCAGGCGCATGTTCAGGAAGCCCTCGCCGCTGAGGGAGTTGAGCAGGAAGCGGTTCTGGGCCACCGTCAGCAGGACGGCCATGGGGTCCGGCAGGTCGGACTTCACACGCAGGCCCAGCACGACGTCCTGGAGGTGGTGGCCGTTCAGGGAGTAGATCGACGCGTCGGGGGCGCCGAACTTGTCGGCGAGGTGGTCCCGGGTCCGCGAACGGCCGCCCTCGCAGATGGCGAGCACGTGGTCCTTGACCACCGCCTCACGCTGCTCGGCCGGGTCGAAGCGGCTGGGAACGAGCCGGATCCGGTCGGACTTCTCGTTCGCCATCTCGAGGAGTACGTCCTCGACGTAGGCGATCCGGATGTTCCGCGGGCCGTAGCCCTGCACGGAGTCCGGCCCGGCCGGCCACATCTCGGTGTACGCGCCGTCGCCGAACAGGCGCTCCTGGACCTCCTCGGGGAGGTTCAGGTACTGGCGGCTCTGGACGGTCACGACCTGCTGGCGCCGGACGTTGCCCTGTGCCTCGGTCTTCCAGACGACCCGCGAACCGCCTTCAGTCCAGCGGCCGTCGTACATCGTGATGGCCACACGACGGCCCATCAGGTGCTCCAGCAGCAGGGCGAAGCTCAGCCCCACGGGCCCGCCGCCGGAGACGGTGACGTTCAGGACCGGGCCCGGCGCGACGGTCACGAGCGGGCTCAGGACGTCTGTGATCGTCTCCATCGACTCGGGGATCTCGAAGCAGAAGACCTCGTCGCCGATGGTGATCTCGTCGCCGGAGGCGAGGACGTGCGACGTCACCTTGTCGCCGTTGACCAGCGTCCCGTTGCGGCTTCCGCGGTCGTACAGGACGTAGCGGCCCGCCTCGCGCAGCACCTCCGCGTGCAGGCGCGAGGCCCGCCCGCTGGCGATCACGACACTGCTGTCACCACTGCGCCCGAAGGTGACCGGCGCGGCGCCGACCGGGAACCGCTGCCCGGCCAGGGGCCCCACACGCCCGGTGATCGAAGCCGGCATGGCCACTCCCCCTTGGATCTGTCCGTACTGGCCTTCGGCCCACCTCGGCGTGCGCGGTCCCGCAACCCGACAGCTCGGCACAGACAGCCATGGCCCCCCACGCCCGTTGCCGCAGCCCTCGACGGGCGGCTTCCAGGTTCGCCCCAAGGTCGCCCCCGCGCAAGGCCGCACGGCAGGAAGGTGCAGATCAGGAGTGGTGTGGCGGGTGGGTCGCAGGAGAACTCCCGGCGTCGGAGATGCCAGTGTTGAGGCGGGCGCCGGGTCGCATACACCATGGGAAGTCACGCATTCCCGATAAAATCCCAAATCACGGAAAGGGTGACCACTCCGATGCCACAGTCCGGGCATGGTTTGGACAACGCTCATTGGCGTAGGAGCCGGTGGCCTCATCTCCTTCCTGGCCCAGCACTCGTTGGGGCGCGCCGCGGAGCGGGCCGAGACGCGGCGCACCACGCGTGAACGCGACGAGACGCGACGCAACGAACAACTCACCCACCTCATCGCCTTCCTGACAGCCGTCCAGGCGGCCGAACGGGTCGCCGTGGACCGCTACCACCACCACGAGGCCGACGACCAGTGGGAAGCGCGCGCCCGACAGGCCGTCGACAGGGTGTGGGTGACGCAGAAGACGATCCACATGGTGTGCGCACGTGAGGTGAACGAGGCAGCCCGGGGAGTCGCGTTCGCGGTTCGCGACGTGATCAGAAACGGCCCCGACGACTCCGGAGAACCGCAGGACGAGAAGGTCTGGGCCTCTATCCGTCCAAGCCGGCAGGCGTTCCTCGACGTCGTGCACGACCATCTGGAGTGAGATTGAGGCGGGCGTGCGACAGGGCGGGCACATCCCGACAGTGCCCGCCCTGCTCTCATTCCTGCTTACGGCGGACTTCGGCGTTGTCGGGTCGGACTGGGGTCGATTCTGTTCGCGTCCCCCGGTTACGGGGAGCCGTCCCGGCACCAGCCCTGCTCTGCTCGGCCTGGCCCTGTCGCCCGCGGTCGAATCTGCTGCACCGCGCCGGACCGGATGACTACGGCTGCCCGGTGCAGGACGATCGGCGGTAGCTGGAGTTGGCCTCAGTGACTCTGAGGTGATGCAGGAAGGGGGGATCTGATGGGCGCAGTGGAGGTGAGCAGGGCTCAGGCCGTCACACTCGTGCAGCGGATCATGGACGTGGATTACGCCTCTGATGAGGAGGCGAGCAACTGGCTGGACATGCTCGACAGGGCCCTTGCCTGTCCAACCGGGCGGGTCGCCGACCTGATCTACTGGCCGCCGGAGCGAGCGCTCTCAGCCGACGAGGTGGTCGAGCAGGCCTTGGCATATCGACCGATCGCCTTGTGAGGGCCCCGTCCACCCCCTGGTCCGCCGCGTCACGAAGTTGCACTGGGCGCAGGAGGGGGCTCACGCAGTGGGGCGGTGGCGGCCGGCGAATTGGGTGTGGCGTGCGCCAGCGACGAAGCCCGTCCATGCCTCTGCCGACACGGTGAGATGGGCACGCTCGGGCCGCTTGGAGTCCCGCACGAGCACGCCGGACGGGACGAAGGCGGTCTCTATGCACTCGGTCGCGTTGCCGCCGCTGTACGACGACTTGAACCAGGCAGGTTCGGAGATGGGCCGGGGACCGACAGACATTCACAGCTCCTTGCGGGCACGATGGATCACGGCGGAGGAGGCCTCCATGTCCAACGCTTGTGCGCGGAGGTACTCGAACGCAAGTCTGTATCGCTCCAGTTCCTCGTCCTTCTCCAGGAAGAGCGAGCCGGCGTGGAAGTCGACGTACACCACGTCGAGGGCTGACTCGGTGCCGCCGAGGATCACAAAGCTGCCAAGGGCGGCGGAGTGGGCGCCTTTGGAGAACGGCAGCACCTGAAGCGTGATGTGAGGTGACTCGTTCGCTTCCAGGAGCCGGCCGAGCTGCTCCTTCATGGATTCGGGAGATCCGACGACCCGGCGGATGACGGACTCGTCGAGGATCGCCCACAGGCGAGGAGGCTTCGGTCGGTTGAGGATCTCCTGGCGTTTCATGCGGATGTCCACCAGTCGTTCGATCTCGGACGGCTGCAGTGGAATCTCGTTGGCCTTCTGCAGGGCAGTGCTGTAGGCGCGCGTCTGGAGAAGGCCAGGAACGTAGACACACGAGAAGTGGTCCTCGCGTACAGCCTCGTCCTCCAGTGTGAGCAGCAGGTTCATGCTCTCCGGGATGGAGTCGGCGAAGGAACTCCACCAGCCTTGCTGTTTGGCGTCCTTGGCCAGCCTGACCACAGCTTCCCGCTCGGAGTCGGAGGCCCCGTACTCGCGGCACAGTGCGTCTACGACGATCCACTTGACCGGGCCCGCCTGGGTCTCGTACCGGCTGACCGTCGCCTTCGAGACGCCGACCAGTTGGCCGGCCTCCTCCAGGGTCATCCCCTTGCGGGCACGCAACTTACGCAACATGGCGCCCAGCTGGCGGCGACGTGTGGTGGTCCTTACGGACATGAGACTCCTCTGCGGGTAACCCCGGGCAGTGGCGGCTCGGGGCCTGAACAGGCTAGGCAGCGTGGCAGCCCGGCCACCACGGGATTCACTCGATAGAGGCTCGTGAGAAGTTACATAGTGAGAGTTCTCTATGTCATCCTCGCTACCAGACCGCTACGCAATGCAGCCGAACGGACACGGCGGGCGCAGCATGCGCGTGGCACGGGAGGGAGGAATGCTCATGCCTGCTACCAGCACCGGGGGCCACCAGCTCCGCTGTGTCCTGCCTTTTGAAGCGCTGCCGGCGGAGGTCCGGCTGCTACGGAGGGCTGCCGCGGCGCAGTTGGACCAGTGGGGCGTACCGGCGGCCTGCGACGAAACGGAGCTGCTTGTCACGGAGCTGGCGACGAATGTCATCAGGCACGTTGGCGAGGGCGTGTCGGCAACCCTGATCCTTGAGTGGAAGCGCGAGCGTCTGCGGATCGAGATGCACGACAAGAGCCGAACGCTGCCCTCCCTGCACAGCGCTGACTGTGATGCGGAGTGCGGTCGGGGGCTGCATCTGCTCGCGGCCATGACGTTGGGCTGGGGGACCGTTGCCACCGCGCTCGGCAAGGCGGTGTGGTGCGAGATCGCGCTGGGCTCCGAATCCGCCTGCCGACGCGTGGAGCGTGCCGTCGAAGCCCTTGAGAGCTATCAGGGGTGCAGTGGTGCCGTTCTGGAGGGACGGCAGCGCGCGGCGGTCTTGGAAGAGTCGGCGATCGAGCTGATCGCGGACTTGCTGCACTGGACCTCCGCGCGTGGGCTGGACCCGGATGACGTCCTGGACCGCGCCCAGATGCACTATGAGGCCGAGGCCAAGGCGGCCTAGAAATCCCCGCGCCTGGGTGCCGTCACCCCTCGGCGCCGGCGTTCATTCCAATGCGGCTTGCAGCATTGCGCCGGCGTCCTCAGGAGAACCCTGCTCGTGGAGCGCCAGGGCCACATGGAGGACATCTTGGTCGTCTTGGTCGCGGCCGTAGACATGAATCAGGTTGTCGGCCAGCTCGTCGTGCTGCTGCTCTCGGAGGAGCAGCACGACCCCGGCTGTCTCAAGCGGGTTGAGGACTTCCGTGGAGCGCCGCAACAAGGTCAGTGCCGCGCCCGCTCGGCCGTCGGAGTCCAGCTTCTCTGCTTGCTCTGCCAGGTTGCGTACAGCGGCAAGGTCTCTCCGCATCCGCTGCCGGTCCCCCCTCCGGCGGGGGACCGGCAGCGGACCCGGTGAACTGCGCGCTGTCGGACGCACTCGCAAGCCGGCCCTGACGGCCTCGAGCTCTTCGATAGCCACCCGCAGAACGGCGACCTCGTCGCGGAGCAAACTCAGCGCCCCGACTTCCTGCTGGAGAGCGGCGCGCTCCGCCTCCGCCTCCCGCAACTGCAAAGTCAGAGTGTCGACCTCAGCTGCCAGCTCGGCGCAGCCGCGGCAGCGCCGTTCCGTTTCCGCTCGCTTGTGCAGCAGTTTCAGCTCGTCAAGGGTCACGGCGACGAGATGTTCACCGCCAGCGTCGCAGCTTGCTTCCCTGTGAAGGCTCTTGACGATTGCCAGTGCTGGCATGGTTTGTCCGCTCAGAAACCGGGACAAAGAGCTCTCCGCGCAAGGGATGCGGAGCGCGGCTTTTGCCTGTGTTAGCCGCTTTCCAGCGTCTTTGGTCGGCTCGCCTGGTAGCAGGCACCGGCAGAGCAGTTGCAGGGCTTCTGCGAGATTCCGCATCCCCGGACTGACGTTGCTGCGGAACTCCTTTTCGATCCAGCTGGCTCTGTCTGCTGCGGTCCTGCTGTCTGCCATGCCGGTCCGCTCCCCCTCCATGCGATCCCGCTGCCGATGGGCCGTCAACCTCGGCTGGGTTTGCCATCATTGTGCATGGCGTTGAATGTGTGGTTCTTGCTAGTTCCTGAGCAAGCGTTCTAGGGCTGGACGTCCTTTTGGGGCGCAGTGGAAGACTGTGGGAACCCTCCGAGAAGTGGGGGGCGTAATCCACTTGCATGCCATTTGGCTGTGGTGTGCGGGTCTGACGCGGTGTGCCATGTGACTGGACCGGAGGCGCTAGATGACGCTGCCGTCGTGGCAGGACGAGAAGATCGGGAGCAGGAAGATCGGGGGCATGGTGCGTGCGGCGCTGTGGCTCCTGACAGTGGTGGAGGAAGGCAACACGTTCACGAAGGCCGAGTTGCGTTCTGCCTTCCCGGACGTCGCACAGATCGACCGCCGTATCAGGGAACTGCGTGACCGGGGCTGGCGCATCGACACGAGCCGTGAAGACGCTTCTCTGAAGCAGGAAGAGCAGCGGTTCGTCTCCCGGGGCGCGGAGGTGTGGATTCCGGGCCAGGCGAAGGCGCCCAAGCACAAGAACAGCCTTACGCCGGCCCAGCGGCAGAAGGTGTTTGAGGCGGACAGCTACCTCTGCCGGTCCTGCGGCATCGCAGCCGGCGAGGAGTACGAGGACGGTGTTATGCAGTCCGTGCTGAATATCGCCCGTCGCAAGGTGCTACTGGCTGATGGGACGGAGGAGTACCAGTTCGTCACCGAGTGCAAGAAGTGCGGCTCTGGGCGCGCTGACCGTGAGGTGAACTTGGGAGCCCTGCTTGAGCTCGTAGAGGGCCTGTCTCCTATAGAGCGGCGGATCCTGGTCGGCTGGATCAACGCGGACCGGCGGTCGCTGGAGCCGATCGACAAGCTGTGGGGCCTCTACAGGACCCTTCCTGAAGAGGCCAGGAAGACCGTTGCCGGAGCGCTCGACGATGTTGACGCGCCTGGCGACAACACGGACGACTGAGCAGAGAAGAGGGACGGGGAAGTGATGCTGCGGGAGTTCCCGCCGCCGCCGCGCGCGGACGAGTTCAGTGAACTGATCAAAATGAAGCTCCAGGAGGTCAAAGCCGCCGGCGGGACGAGGGAAACCGTTACGGTCGACTGGAACGAGCAGCAGGCCCACGTGGAAGTCATCGACCTTCCGCTCAGCGGGCTCTACCTCAACCCCGGCACGCACAGGATCCGTGCTCAGCGCAGCCACAACGCGGCCTCCGATGAGGCCCTTGAGAGGGACCCCTGGATCTCGGACAGCCAGGACTACCTCACGTTTCTTCTCAAGGCGTCGCCCACCGATCCCAACTTGCGCGATCCCGAGTTCGAAAAGCTCAAGGAAAGCCTGGAACAGTTCGGGCAGAACGATCCGGGACTTGTAACGCACCAGGGCGTGCTGGTGAACGGCAACACACGGGCCGTTGCGCTGCGAGAGCTTCGTGGACAGACGATGCGTGTGGGCGTGCTTCCGGAGTCGTTCACCTGGGCGGACATCAACGCTGTTGAGCTGTCGCTCCAGCTCCGCATGGACCACCGCCGCGACTACACGTACATCAACCGTCTTCTCGCCATGGAGGAGCAGGCGTCGCTGGGCAGGACACCTGAACAGATCGCTAAGGCTTTCCGGATCCATGTGAAGACCTACCACCAGGAGCGCTGGATCCTCAGCACAATCCAGGAGTTGATCGACCGCAGCAAGAGCGGCGGAGGAGTGGCGCTGCGGCTCGTCGACTGGGAGGGCGCTAAGGAGCGCCTCAAGGAGCTGCACCGGCTCTACGTGAAACTGGAGACCGTTGACAAGGACCAGGCGGAGATCCTCAAGGAGTGGAGGCTGGCGGCGATCCTCCTCGAATTCTCCAAGACGGACGTCAGGAACATCGACGAGGAGTTCCTGAAGGAGGACTACCTGGCCAGCAGGCTCCCGGCCCCTCTCAAAACGGGCGCGCCCGGCACGGACGATCAGGACTCCGTGTCCATACCCGGGCTGGGACTGACGATCCCGGGTGCTTCCTCGGCCGTTTCGGAGGCCCGGGCACTCAACGATCAGCTTCTCAGGGCTGCCGCTGCGGCCCGCAGTACGGGAGCCGGTCTCCCTGACCGTGCCAAGGCACAAGGGCAGGCGTTGCTCGACGATGCCAAGAAGGCCTTCGACGAGGCGATCGAGACGGCGAGCAACAGAGCCCGGGTGCGTAAGCGCAAGCAGCTTGCGCCGGCTCGATTGGCGGAGGCGAGCGCACGCATCGACCAGTGTGTGATGGATCTGGTGCAGGCCCGTACGTCCAACAGCTTGGACGAAGAAGCCTTTGACGAAGCGGTACTGAATCTGCGGAGCAGCCTTCGCAAGCTCGCCCAGCAGGCCGGCCGCGGTCTGCCCAGCCCCGGTGACGGGGTGGCCTGGCTGCTCAAGGCTGTGTCCTTGGAGGACCCGCGGTGACGGACTCAACCGGAACCTCCCTGCGTCTCGGGTTTGACGAGACGCGGACCCGGGTCGTCCTGAGGGCAACCGACCAGTACCGCCAGGACCTCGTCCAGCTGGCCGCCCGATTCCGTTCGGGCGGCCAGCTGGACCCGCTCAGCGCGTCAGTCGCGCTCGACGAACTGCTGGCCAACCTTGGACTTCTCAGCGGATGGCCGCATCACTCCGGCGTTGAGTGGGCCCCGGAACTACGCGACCTCGTGGCCGGCGTCGTACAGGACGCCAACACCGTAAAGGCACGGCTGGCCGGGACAGAGCCGCGCGGCGAGGTCGTTCCCGACGAGGTGCCGCTACTGCTGGGGGACGCCTGGCAAGCGGAACTCAGCGAGTTCCAGCGCCGGGACATCGCCAAGCTGCTCTCTCTGCAGCACGGGGCGAACTTCAGCGTGCCCGGAGCGGGCAAGACCCGTGTGGGACTGGCGGTGTACGCCGCGCAGAAGGCGCAGGGCAGGGTAAGCCGGCTTCTGGTGGTCTGTCCGAAGTCGGCGTACGAGTCATGGCGTTACGAGACGGCTGTGTGTTTGCGGTATCCGCTGCGCACACACGTCCTCGATGGCTCGATGGACCAGTGGGCCGAAGTGCTGATCGTCAACTACGAACGGCTGGACCGCTCACTGGCCCGACTTGCCAGCTGGCTGAAGGCTTCCCCCTCCATGATCATCCTTGATGAGGCGCACAGGATGAAGCTTGGCGCCCGGGGTACCTACGGTGCAGCGTGCATGGCACTGGGGCCCCTGGCGGCGCGGCGGATGATTCTCACGGGTACGCCGGCTCCGAACGGCTCCAAGGACCTGGAGAACCTGCTGGGGTTCGTCTGGCCGGGCCATGGGCAGCGCAGCGTGGTTCAGGCTGTGGCGGGGGGCGACCTCGCCTATGCCAGTTCCGTACTGAGGCCCTTGTTCACGAGGACGACCAAGCAGGAGCTGGGCCTTCCTCCCATGCGGCTGAGGATGCGGCACGTCGACATGCCTCCTCTCCACAAAGAGATCTACGCCTCTCTGGTCGGCGGTATGAGCAATGGCACAGCGAGGGACGACCTCAGCTCGCTGGGCAAGACAGCGCTCCGACTGCTGATGGCCGCGACGAGTCCAGCCCTGCTGCTTGAGGGTGCCAGCCGGTACGAACCTCTGGCGTACCAGTTGCCGCCGCTGGACATCCCCGAAGGCAGTTCCCTGTACTCGCTGATGCAGAACCTGCCGGACTACGAGCTGTCGCCGAAGTACAAAGAGGCGGTGGCGATCGTTGCGGAAAACGCTGCTCGGGGCCGCAAGACACTGGTCTGGACGACGTTCGTCCGGAGCCTCACGACCCTGGAGAAGATGCTGGAGAAGTACGGTCCTGCGGTCGTCTACGGCGGCACGGTGGACCGTGACGAGCAGCTGCGCCGCTTCCGAGAGGACCCGGGCTGCATGGTGCTGGTCTCCAACCCTGCGACGCTGGGTGAGGGCATTAGCCTCCACCACGTCTGCCATGACGCGGTATACGTCGACCGAGATTTCATGGCGGGACGATTCCTGCAAAGCCTTGATCGCATTCATCGCCTTGGTCTGGCACCGGACACGGACACCAGGGTCACGGTGCTTGCCGCGCGTGACACTGTCGATGAAGTGGTAGAGGCGCGTCTCGACCAGAAGCTGGAGTTCATGGGGCGGATCCTGGACGATCCCACGGTGCAGCAGCTTGCTGACCTGGAAGAAGAACCGTCGGTAGCGGCGGGACTGGCACCCAGCGACATCGAAGCCTTGCTTCGGCATATGGGCAGTCGGTAGGTTCTGTGGGCCCCGATTCCCGGTCCGGCTTGACTTGGCTGGGCCGGGTGCCGCCGGGTCTTCGCCGACAGGGCGGGCGGCTTGTCACAGAGCAATGGGAGACTCTTGGTGCCCCCGAGACAGTAGTTGATCACTGTCTCGGGCAGATCCCGCCCGTGAGCTACACCAGGAGGAGCGCCCATGCGCGCCAGCGGCCGTAAACGCCCGCAGTTCGCCTCGCCACTGACCTCGATCGAGATCTGCGCGGGGGCCGGCGGGCAAGCCGTTGGGCTGCACAACGCCGGCTTCGATCACAGGGCTCTCGTTGAGTGGGATCCGCACGCTGTTCAGACTCTGAAAGCGAATGCGGCGGGATGGCCTGGGTGGAACGTTAAGCGGTCTAATAGCCTGCGTCCGATGGACGTCAACGATTTTCTGAAGTCTGATGAATATAAAGACTTGGAATTGAAGCCAGCGGATCTAGATCTGCTGGCGGGTGGCGTTCCGTGCCCCCCGTTTTCATTGGCCGGGAAGCAGCTCGGCAGGGACGATGAGCGCGATCTTTTCCCTGCTGCCCTGGAAATTATTGAGGCCCTTCAGCCTAAGGCTGTTATGATCGAAAATGTGCGGGGGATTCTGGAGCCGCCAGAGGTCTTCATTGAGTATCGTGCAGAGATCCTAGAAAGGCTCAAGGGGCTTGGTTACTCTGTCCCGCTGCTGAAGCAGCAATGGACCCCGGCGCGTCAAGACGTAGCGATGCGAAGCGTCTGGCGGCGATTGGACGCAAAGGACTTTGGTGTTCCGCAGCTACGCCCCAGGGCCATTCTCGTTGTCTTCCGTGAAGATATCCTGCCCGGTGATGGCTCGGAGTTCTCGTGGCCGGTTCGCCTGGACGGAGATGAAGCTACTGTGGCGGGGGCGCTTGAAAAGACAATGAAGGAGCGCTGTAGGGATTTCTGGGACAAGAATGTCCGAGGTGAGTCGGCCGGGCCCGGTGAGCGCACCGGGAAAGACGTTTTCGAAGACTGGCTGGAAAACTCCGAGAAAGCCGCGGCAGCAGGGCGCGGCGTGGCGCCGACCCTCGTAGGCGGGTCAAGGAAGCATGGCGGAGCTGACCTGGGCCCCACCAGGGCCAAGCGGGCGTGGGAGGCTCTGGGAGTGAACGGTATGGGTCTCGCTAACGATCGCGAAACATGTGACCCCGAACGCGATCTCTTCAGAGATGTTGGCCCCATGCTGACGGTGGAGCAAGCCGCCATAATCCAGGGATTTCCGCGCGGATGGGAATTCCAGGGAGGGAAAACGGCTCGCTACAGGCAGGTGGGAAACGCCTTCCCGCCGCCAGTGGCCGAGGCCGTTGGCCGGGCAATCGCGGCCGTTCTTCGTCCGGAACACCGAGAAGAATTGCTGAATGGCTACGTGATGGATGCAGGCGATACGGCTCCACAGGCAGATGCTGCCGGACAGATGGAAATTTCCATCTCAAGGTCCGGGCGGCCCAGTACGCCGCGAAATAACAGCGTCAGCGATCTTCTGAGCGCAGGAATCTGACGGATCGTGCTCCCAGAAGCGGAGCACGAGCCAACCGGCTTCGCGTAGCCTCCGATCTGTGTCACGGTCACGTTCTATATTGCGGAAAACTTTTTCCGACCAGTATCCAGAGTTTGTTCTGGGGGGTACGTAGTGTTCGGGGCATCCGTGCCAGTAGCAGCCGTCTATGAATACGGCTACCTTCGTCGGACGGAAAACCAAATCTGCGGTTCGTCGCAGGTCTGGCAGGGGACGCGCGGCGACGCGGTAGCGCAGCCCTCGAGCGTGGACTAGTCGCCGAATAAGTTTTTCGGGCGTTGTGTCGCGGCTGCGGATCGCTTGCATATTGCGGCGGCGGGCCGCAGACGAAGCCCAGGAACCTTCCGGCGCTACCCACGCGAGTTCTTCTGGCACACCGCAGAGGTTAGTCCGGGGACGGGTGCGGTGCACACGTGCGGTTCAGCGAGTAGCGCTTGATCATGTTGCGTCGTCAGTAGGTCTCCGGTCGAACCGCGCGAAGGCCTGCCGTCGTGGCGGTCCCAATTGTGCCGATGCTGTCACTGGTCGGTCTTCGCATAGAGGGTGTCCGTGACGCCGCACCGGCGCAGGTAAGCGTGGAGGCCCCTCAAGCTGTAGGTCTCGTCAGCGATCACCTGGTTCGGTACGCAGCGTGGTTGGACGGTTCTCGCGTGGCGACGCAGATCGCGGATCCGTTCGAGGAGGGTGGGTGCCCACGCGACGGTCAGTCCACCCCGGGAGCACAGCATGCGGAACCAAGGGAGCCGGTAACTCGCCATCCTCGTCAGTGAGTTCGTGATCTGAAGGCGCTATTCGGCCGGTTGCGGGCGAGCCTTGGTTCGCAGCCAACCCGCCTGCCGCTGTGGGGGCGGCAGTTGTCGGCTGCGTTGCGATGGTTGCGTGTGCTGGAGTCTCCCATGCAGGCCGTTGTGAAAGTACTGTGACGGCGTTGTATATATGGTGCATGCATCTTCTGCCCTTACCGGGTCGGTGCCGTGTCAGCGCACCTGGCAGGGAAGGCAGTAGGGGAGGTCTGCTGAACGGTCAGTCGCAGCCTCAGGCGGGCAGGCGGTTGCGTAGGGGGGAGCGAAAGGCAGATGAAAGCCGGGTACCAGCACTGGCATGATGTTCTCTCCGCGGAATTCTTCGGTGAAGAACATGCTTTGCGAAGCACTGTCCTGTACGTCGACGATGAGGTCGAGCGGGAACTGGCCGAGCGCCACGGCATTGAGACGGGCCTAGCCCGGGCTGTTGCTGACGAGCTGAACTGGAGCGACCCGGAAAGGCCGCTGTTCAGCAGACCGCAGAGGCTGTGTGCGCTGTGGGCGCAGCGTGGGAGCACGGGACCGCCTCCGAGCCTTCCGGTGCTGGCTCTGTCGGTGTTGGCCGCTACCCGCATGGCTTCCTCCGACGGAATGCTGAAGTCCAACTTCTACGGACGTTGGATACGGCTGTTTGGCGAGCAGCCCTCCACACCTCGGGCGAAGAGGTTGGAGCACGCTTTCCAGGACGTAGCTGCGATGTGGGAGGAGCTCGACACCTGGCTGGACGCTACGGGCAGCCTCTACGGCGCCAGTACCGTCAGTACAGACGAGCTCTACTGGAAGATTGGTTACCCCATCTCGCAGGCGCTGGTTCGAGGTTCAGACCGACAGGTCCTCACCCGTTTCTTCGCCGCCACGCGCTTGCGGCCGCACAACCCCAATCACGTTTCCGGCCGTGAGCTGCTGCGGCGACTGCGTGTATGGACCGCAGGCCGAGACCGACGTCTGTCCTCTCGACTGATGGAGGAGCTCGCCAACGCTGCGGAGACGGGGGAGAGCCTGGTTACCAGTTTGCTTAAGAGGCTCGCCGATGACTGGGACGGCACCTTGCACGAACCGGAGCGCGAGCACAGGCGCCGCGCCATTGGGCTCCGCCTCATGGTCGGGGACCGTGGCAGGAGCCTTGAGTGGCTCGCCGAGGTGAGCGATGGGATAGACGAGACTGAGGTCGCTGTTCACGGCGGCCGTACTTTTGCGCTCTGTAAGGAGTACGGCGGCGTTTACGGAGGACTTGAGTCGCTGCGCCCCTCTGCGCAGCAGTTGGAGAACGGTATTCGCCTTGAAGGCGAGGACTTGGTTCTGGAGTGGGTGCCGCTGGAGGTTGTGCTGCTGCGGGTGCATCCGCACTTGGGAGAGTGGGTGAGCACGGAGTACTTCGAACCCGGCGAGCAGCATTGGCTCCTGGCCGCCGATTCCGCCGTCGGAGAAGTGCGCTCCATGGTCAACGCTCTGGGCGGGCGCACCGTCCGCGAATCGGCAGCGCCAGTGCCGGGGTGGAAGGTTTTCAAGGGCGTTCGAGCTGTCAACGGCTTGGCTTTTGCCAGGGCCCTCGACCGGGGCGGAGACCACACGCACGTTCTGGAGCCCCAGATCCGGCACCGCGCCGAGCTGACCGGCGGACTCCGCATCGCTTCCGAGTATCGGGTTGGCGCCGGAGTGGCAGGCCACTTCCTGCGAGGAGGTGCCCCGGACCTCCTGCTGCCCGCCAGCGAGTCCGCTGATGGTCGAGTAGAGGTCGTACTCGACGGCAGCACCGAGAAGTTGCGCGCCGATCCCCGGGTGCCCTTCCCACTCAGCGTTATCCCCCTCGACGAAGGGGAGCACCGCGTAGGCACGGTAGACAGCAGCCAGGTGTTCACCTTGCATGACGGACTGCACGAAGGCCTGCCACCGGGAACCGGGACGCTTGGCTATCGCTGCGGCGTCACCGATCAGAGCGAGCTGAGTGAGGTGAGGGGTTCGGAAATGGCCATCCGAGGTGCCCATGCACCGGCCGGCCTCCGGCTTCCGCGCACCGAGCTGGTGCGGGCCAGCGTCCTGGAAGCTGTCCTGATCGATTCCTGTGGCAATGTCCGCAAAGTAAGGCCGACGGCTGCCCCACGATGGATGGCATCGCGTCTGCCACAAGACGCCCTCGGCTCCTGTCTGGAGGTCGACGTGCCGGAGGGCTATGTCTGGCTGGTATATCGGACCTCAGCCCGGTGGTCGGTCAGAGCTGTGATGGCAGCGGCGGATATCCCCCCTCCTGCTCCAGCGGATGACGACTATGCCTGGGCGTATGCCGTGCTCAGTGCCTCCCAGCGTTCGCAGTTGCCGGCCTGGGCCGACTATGTAGCGGCAGCGGAAGCGATCGCCGGAAGGCAGGGTGCCTGATGACTGAGTCAGGAGACCTGCTGCTGCGCTGGGTGAGTGAGCAGGGCGCTGGCGCGCTGTCCGACGTCAAGCAGGGCATGTGGTGGCTTGCCGCCAAGTACTGCCCTGAGATAGAGCCGGGAGCCCCGGGCCGCTGGCTGCGCGACGCCGTCTCCCTTGCCTACATGGACATCGACTGGCGCAACAGACGTTGGTGCGCGGCCCCGCCCGCACTGACACGACTGCCGCAGGCCCGCGGGCTGGCGGTCCTCACGGGGAGCCGGACGGCCGCTTTCGACGCTCGTCTAGCGCAGGCAGTGCAGGACGGCCTGCTAGAGGTCTTCCGTGTACCCAGCGAGCGCCCGCCGCGAGACATACCTCTGCCTGCTTCGCTGATCGTCCAGTTCGATGACGAGGACGGGCTCGCCCGATGGGCGGCCGATCTCGGTGTCCCGTACACCCCTTGCTTTGCCCTCCAGGGCGCTGTGCTGCTTCCGCCACTTCGACTTGAGGTGCGTACTTCTGAGCCGGAGTACGGCAGGCCGCTGGAGCAATACGACCTCGAACGTGGCGCATACCAAGCCGTGCGCCGGCCCCAAGGCGACGGCCTGTACCGGCTCAAGCGGCGCGACAGTAAACGCGTGTGCCAAGTCCGGCGCAGTGGCGAGTGGTACGAGACCAGCCACGAGCAGGGCATCTACTGCGTACTCCAGTCCCAGAAACCGCAAGCCGACGTGCTGCGCTGGCTTCCAGAAGAGGACTGCGGGCGGGAGAGGTTCGGGACCCTTTATGTCGACTGGGGATACCCCCTGCCCGACCTGCACAGGCGGGTGGCCGTCATGTGCTCTGGCCTCGCGCCCCGCATCAACACGTTGGCCGAGAACCTGGCGTACGACAATGTGCCCCACGCAGTGGCCGTGAAGATCGCGAACTCGCTCGGGCAGCGACTCAGGGAGGACAACGATGAGTGAGACCGCTGCGGAGCAGCCCGGCAACGCCGTGCAGGACACAGACATCCTGACCTCGTTCGAGCACCTGAAGGAAGCGCTCTTCCGCTACTACAACACGCCGTTCGGACTCGCTGACGAGTACCTTGAACGCGAGCGGCAGGCACTCTTCGACGTGGACGGCGGGGCATGGAGGCGCCCCCTTCTAGAAGTCCGTCCGAGATACGTCCAGATGGATGCCGGCATAGTGGAATCCGTCCGGGAAGCGGGGGCCCATCCCGACCTCACGGAGCTGGTGCAGCTTGGACTTCTGCAGGGGGTTCCCTCGCTCTACGAGCACCAGCATCGAGCCCTCGTCGCCGCAGAGCGCGACGCGCGCGACATCGTCGTTACAGCCGGCACAGGCTCCGGCAAGACGGAGTCGTTCATGCTGCCTATCCTGGCGGACCTGGTCCGCGAGTCAGCAGACTGGTCAGCCGCTTCACTTCCGTCGAACCGTTGGTGGGCGTCTCCCGACGGCAACTACCAGGCGCAGCGGGCAGGCGAGAGCGGGCGGCATGCGGCAGTGCGCGCTCTGGTCCTCTACCCCATGAACGCTCTCGTCGACGACCAGATGATGCGTCTGCGCAAGGCACTTGACAGTGATGGCGTCAGAGCCTGGCTCGCGCGTGCGCGGCCCGGTCATCGCTTCTACTTTGGCCGCTACACGGGAGCGACACCCGTCCCGGGCGACATCGGCTCAAGCGCTGGAGTGAAGACGCTACGCAAGGAGTTCGCCGCGACCGAGGAGCGCTCGCGCCAGGCGCAGAAGGCAGTTGGTGACGGCCGGTACTTCATCCCCCGCTTGGACGGCGCGGAGATGCGCAGCCGCTGGGACATGATCCAAGCGCCTCCGGACATCATGATCACGAACTACAGCATGCTCAACGTCATGCTGATGCGCTCGCGTGAGTCAGGGATCTTCGATAAGACGCGCCGCTGGCTGCAGGAAGTCCCAGACGCCCGCTTCACTCTGGTCGTTGATGAGCTCCATATGTACCGCGGCACCGCGGGTACCGAAATCTCCTACCTTCTGCGCAACCTGCGCCACCGTCTCGGACTGGACGACAAGCCGGAGAAGTTCCGGATCCTCGCCGCATCCGCCTCCCTCGAAGCACCGCGCGATCTGGACTTCTTGGAGGAGTTCTTCGGCACAGAACGCAGCCGGTTCGAGGTCCTGGGCGGCCAGCTCGTGCTCCCGCCGCACACCCGGACCGACATCTCTAAGTACGCCGGGGCATACGCTGCCCTGGACGCGGCCACGGAACCTGAGGAAGCCGGAAGGCTCCTCCGTGACAGCGGGACGGACGAAGCGTTTGTCAACGCCCTGCGCGACGGAGACAGGCTCATCGCAGACTTTGACACGGAAGTGGCTGCACGGCTGTTTCCTGCCGCGGACACCGCGACCCGGGACAAGGCGCTGCGCGGAGTCCTCAATGCGTTGCGCCGCTCACAGGACCCGAAAGCCCCCAAGCTGCGCGGACACCTCTTTTTCCGCAACATTCCAGGAGTCTGGGCCTGCTCGGACCCCGCATGCCCGGATACCGAACGTCCAGATGGCAGCGAGCGGGCTGTCGGCAAGCTGTACTCCCGGCCTACGCCGCGCTGTAGCTGTAACGCACGAGTCCTTGAGCTCCTGTACTGCCAGAACTGTGGAGACGTCTTCCTAGGAGGCTACGCACCGCAGTCGGCTTTCCGTAATGCCAGCAACGGACAGTTCAAAGCTGGACTGCTCGCAGACCTGCCTGACCTTGACTCTCTCCCGGATGCTGCCGCTCTCGGGCCGAGTGCCGCCAACTACATCGTCTACTGGCCAAGCAAGGACACCCCTGCCACGGACAAACCGGATTGGGACACCACGTCGGACAAGGGCACACTGAGCGCCAGCTTCGAGTTCAAGCGCAGCAGGTACGACCCGCTCACCGGGATACTCCGCAACCACCGCGACCACACTGGCTGGTCCTTCCACGTCAGCGTTCCCCAGCCGAAGCGGGGAAGTGCCCGGCTCAGACTCGAAGACATTCCTGCGGCACCGACCCGGTGCCCTTCGTGCGGCGACGATTGGGAGCTGCGGCGGATCGGGAGTGAGAGCCTCAGCCTGCGGGACTCGCGCCGCATGCGCACGCCGGTCCGATCCATGCGCACTGGTTTCGAGAAGGTCAACCAGGTACTGACGACCGGCATTCTTTCTCTCCTGCCTAACCGGCAGGCAGTGGTCTTCTCCGACAGTCGGCAGGATGCGGCCAAGCTGTCCGCGGGCCTCGGGCTGCGCCACTACCAGGACCTCCTGCGTCTGCTGCTTGCTGAGGAGATCGAGGCCCAGGGCGATCCGGCTGCCGACCTCGCAGCCGTAGCGAACTTCTACCGCAAACTGCCTGGTACTCGGGTGGACAAGGAGGCGGCCAAGGCCGCGCGCGGTCGGCTCAGGGCGCGGGACCGGGATACGTATGACGCCTGGGAGAAGCTCCAGAAACCTCGGACATCCGACAGCCTTGACGACCTTGATGATGATCTCCCCGATCCTGCGGAGGAGGCCGCGCTCTACAACCGCCTAAGCCACCTGACCAGCCTCGACAGTCATGGCGCTGCGATCGCAGAACGTCTTGTGCATCTCGGCGTCAACCCCGGCGGCCCGAAGGCGTCCCTGCAACAGACTGCCAATCAGAAGGGCACGCTGCCGCAGTCCTGGACCTCGCTGTACCAGTGGCCCGAGAACCCGGGCGGCAAGGTGCGCGATGAATCGAGCCTGGTCCTGAGCGAGCGGCAGGAACATCTGCGTCAGGACATACGTGAGTCGCTCAGCAGCGAACTGCTCAGCGGCCTGTATGGCAGCGCCGGCCGTGACTTCGAATCCCTCGGTCTGGGCTGGCTCACCCTCACGACCGATCAGGCGCCGCTCGAAGCCGAGCGGGCCTCCGATGCCGCGCTCGCCCGGGCGAGCCTGCGCGTCCTCGGCCATATGCGTCGATTCGCGGGACTGCGTAGTCCCGCGGATATCGCGCCAAAGAGGCTCAGGGAATTCTGGACCAGTGCCGCAGAGCACCTTGGGCAGGACCCCGACGATCTACAGGCAGCCGTGGAGCGCACCTGGGGTAGTGCTGTCGTCGGGTATGTCATCCAGCCCGCGCACGTCGCGCTGCGCCACGGCCGCGCTGTCTCCTGGACCTGTTCCGTCTGTCGCCGTCGTCACCTCCATCCAGGCATAGGTATCTGCACGAAGTGCCGCCGTCCCCTGCCTGCGGCGCCTGAAGCGTTCGAGGGCGCCGACACCGATTACTACGCCTGGCTGGCCCGCAAGCAGTTTGGAAACTTCCGGCTCAACACTGCCGAACTTACTGGTCAGACCGACCGCCTAGACGCGCAGGCTCGGCAGGCCCGCTTCCAAGGGATCTTCTTGGACGGCAAGGAGCACAGGCTCCCTGACACCCTCGATGTCCTCTCCGTCACCACCACGATGGAAGCCGGAGTAGACATCGGCCCGCTTTCAGCCGTCCTCATGGCCAACATGCCGCCAACCCGGTTCAACTACCAGCAGCGTGTCGGACGGGCAGGACGTCGCACTTCGCCCGTCGCGCTCGCGCTGACTGTGTGCCGCGGCCGTAGTCACGATGAGCACTACTTCCAGGATCCCAAGCGCATCACCAACGACCCGACCCCGCCCCCGTACCTTTCCACCGACATGAGGGACATCTATCAGAGGGTCCTCGCCGCGGAAGTCCTGCGCCGGGCGTTCGATGCAGTGCAGGCCGCCACCGAGGGCGAAGTGGGAATCGATCCGACTCGCAATGTTCACGGCCAGTTTGGCCACGCCGCAGACTGGCCCGCCGTAAGCGACGCGGTCAGTGCGTGGATCAAGTCGCATGATGCCGAGATCCGAAGCCTTGCCGAAGCCCTCGCTGACCGTACCCGCAGCACCTGGTCGCCTGCTGAAGCAGCGGCATGGGTTGCCGAGGAACTCGTCAGCAGCATTACGCGGATCGCGGACGCGCCTGGCGGTCACCACGAACTCAGTCAGCGACTAGCGGAGTCCGGCCTGCTGCCGATGTTCGGATTCCCTACGTCAGCGCGTTATCTGTACACCAAGCGACCATTCGATTCGTACCCGTGGCCGCCTAGCGGGGTCGTCGACCGGTCACTGGACATCGCCATCTCCCAGTTCGCACCCGGCGCTGAGACGGTCAAGGACGGGCAGGTTCATACCGCTGCGGGAGTCGTCGCATTCACGCCGACCGGCAGGACCCCACGCGCTGTGGACAAGCCATTCGGTCAGCCCGCCTCCATCGGTATCTGCCGTGCTTGCGGCCACCTCGCGCAAAATGTGCAGCTGGCCTTGAATCAGGAGGAAGATACCTCGCCGCCGCCCTGCCGTGCCTGCGGGGCCGCTGACGGCTCGTATCGCGAGATCGAGCTCCGCGAACCGGCCGGCTTCTACTCAGCAGGCAAAGCCCGGGACTTCGACGGCAACTTCGCATGGAGGGCACGGTCACTCGCTCCGCGCACCGCCACTGACCTCGACAACGACGCACCGCAGAGGATCGCGACACCTGGCATGGCTGTCCACGCCGGCAAGGGGGAGAAGTATGCAGTCAACGACAACGGCGGCCGGCTGTTCACCTTCGCCAGAGTGAGTCCCACCGCACGCTGGTCCGGCGCATACCTGGAAACCGGTGCGGCCGAGCTATTCCCCTGGCTCACGAAGGAGATCGCATCCGGAGAGGAACCGCTAGTCACCGCCATCGGCGCGACCCAGCACACGGATCTGTTCCTCCTCGGACCTCAAGTCGGCGAGATTCCGGAACTCGGACTGCGTCTCAACCTGACCTCAGTGCCGCAGAGCACAGGTTTCCCGGACGACCGCTCGGGCAGGCGGGCGGCCTGGTACTCGCTTGCTGCGCTGCTGCGGGCTGCTGCAGGCTCGATCCTCCAGGTGCAGCCCAACGAGATCGCATCCGGCATTCATGGAGCCGGCTCCGGAAGCAGGCAGGCGCGCACTTTTGCCTTCCTCTCCGACACCTTGGATAACGGCGCCGGATACTGCACGCACCTGGCTGAGCCGAATGTGTTTGAGCAGCTCATGGCGACTGCGGACCGCATGCTGGCTAACTTCGCGGCTGGTTCGCACGGCCGTGACTGCCGCGGCTCGTGCTACCAGTGCCTACGCGACTACACGAACATGGCCTATCACAGCCTGCTCGACTGGCGACTGGCCGGTGACCTCCTGGCCATCCTCAAAGGCCGGGAGGCAGTGGGCAACCAGCGAGCTCACCGGGTCGCGGGACTGCTTCGCAACTGGGCGTCCGACTTCCCGCCTGAGGACGCGCAATTTGTGGATGATCTGGGGGGTGCCGGGCCGGCTGTCCTTTTCGAGGAACGGGTCTGGCTGGCAGCGAAGAGCCCGTTCGAGGCAGCTGACCAGTCGTTGCCGCCCTCCTGCCGGATCAGTACTGTGCGCGGCGCTGCCGCAGCCGACAGCCGGGGCGTCGCGGACGTGGTCTTCGTTGACGACTTTCTCCTGGACAAGGCGCCGACCCGAGTCACGGCGCTGCTTGCCGACTTCGGCGCTCCGGAGTGATGGCTTTCGCGGTGCCGCAGCACCCAGATGTGCTGGGTGCCTGACGTTGGTGGCCCCTGGTCTCCGAGGACGGAGACCAGGGGCCACCTGCCATGACAGCCGGTCGCCGGGACCCACCAGCGCGGGCGTTATCGCCCGCTCTCCCCGCCCCGCAAAGAAGACAGCACCAACCGCCCGTACCGCGTGGTCAGAGCCGCGGCCGTCGCCGCCACCGACAACCCGAGGCCGACGAGAAGGTGGGACAGGGAGTGGTCGTCCAGGACCTGGAGGATGCCCAGTGCCGTGCCGAGGGGCAGGCCGAGGATGGTGAGGACGCCCAGGGCGCCGCTGATCTGCTGGCTTTCCTGGGTCTGGACGAGTCGGCTGTAGTCGGCGGCCTCGGCGAGGATCTCGGCGAAGCGGGCCGGGAGGCGGTGCTGGTGCTGGAAGGCGAGGAGCAGCTCGTTGGCGGGGCCGTGGGCCGTGAGGTGCTGGCGCCAGTAGCCGCTGCGGAAGAGCGCGATGCTGCGCTCCAGGGTGGCTACGCGGCGGGCCAGGCGCCGGGGCGAGGTGAACACGTCCGAGAGTTCGTCGGTGAGTTCGTCGATGTGGTCGCGCTGGAGGGAACCCAGCAGCAGGGCGTCGAGGTAGACGGTGCGGGAGTGCAGCGCGCCGAACTCGAAGAAGTCGCCCTCTCCCGTGTCGGGCCGGTGGCCGAGGAAGGCGGCGCCCTGCCGCAGCACCAGGGCGCTCCAGTCCGCGGAGATCCGCACGGCACCCTTGAGTTCCTCGGCGGCGGTCTCCGGAGCCAGGGGAAAGTCCTCCGAGTTGGAGCGTGAGGCCAGTTGCCACAGCCAGCTGTCCGCCGTGGCGGGCAGATCGCCTTCCCGGCCGTCGCGGAGGGAGGGGGTGTGCTGGGCCGTCGGGGTCAGGAAGGCGATCGTGTACGGGCGGGCTATGGCGAAGGGTGTGGCGGAGTCACGGACGTCGGCGATTCCGGCGAGGAGCGTGGCCGGGTCGAACGATCCGGTGAGGCCGGTCACCGGGTCGTCGTCCATGGTGAGCCGGCGGCCGGCGAGGGACCGCAGCACTGGGAGGAGCGGTCGCTCCACGGTGAAGTGCAGGACGACGAGGGCGTGTTCCGGGTCGCGAGCGGTGGCCGCGCGGAGCAGTTCCATGCCGAGCAGGTGGAGCTCGTCCTGCTTGATGTCGAGCGACAGGTGCCAGCGCCGCGGCTGTCCCGGAGTGCCGTAGAGGGTACGCGCGGAGGCGGGCGTGAAGTACGTGGACCGGGTCGTCGCGTCCGTACGACGGCTGCCGAGCTCGAACGGGAACGGGCCCTCCGGCCAGCCGGGGGCGCGGCGCAGTCGGGCGGGCAGGACGACGGTCAGTTCCTGACGAGCGCCCATGACGTCGTCCAGCGATGGCACGTCGTTGCCCGTCACCGGTAGTACGCCGCCGGGTCCGGCTGGTCGAGACGGATGACGAACTCGGCCCGGTCCGGGCTGTGGGCGCTGATGTGGAAGCGGACTCGTTCACCGGTCCGGATGGTGCGGAACCCCTCGGTCACGATCTGCCGGTAGTCGAAGCTGTAGTACCGCTCCTCCTCGTCGTCCCGGACGATGTAGGAGCCCACCGTGCCGGTCGTTCCGCCGCCGCTCGGCCGACGGTCGACGATGGTGCCGTGCCGGGGTCCGCCGCCGCTCATGCCGTCGTTCCTTCCTCGCCGGTCGTCCCGGCCCCCTGCGCCATGTCCGGTACGTGCCCCGCATCGATGTCCTGCACGCAGCGGAAGCCGACCGCGTTGCTCCCGCCGCGTTTGCGGTAGACGCCCTTGGTGCTGGTTTGCACCGCGCGCATCGGGTTGTCGTAGCTTCCGCCGCAGATGACGGCCTCGGCGGGGTCGTCCAGGCTGGTGGAGGTCCACTCCCAGCAGTTGCCCACCATGTCCAGCACGCCGAACGGGGAGCGGTTGCCGGGGCGTTCGTCAGAGGGTGTGGCTCCGGCGCGGCGAATGGCGTCGCCGGCGAAGTCCCGGTACCACGCCTGGTAGGTCACGACGGGGTGGGCGACCCAGGTGTCGGCGCAGTTGACGAGGCTGGTGTCCGGAGCGTCTCCCCAGGGGAAGAGCCGCCCGTCGGTGCCGCGTGCCGCGGCCTCCCATTCGAGGGACGTCGGCAGGCGTTTGCCTTCGAACGCGGCGAAGGCGTAGGCACTCCACCAGTTGACGCAGATTGCCGGGTGGTTGTCGTAACGCGGGTTCTCGTAGAAGTCGCGATGGCGCAGCCGGTCGGTCCACGGGTGGTGGCTGACATGCGCCGGCTGGTCGGGGTGGTCCCAACGCGATGTACCGTCCGCATCAAGGGCGTTGAGGAAGCGACGGTAGCGCGCGACCGTCACGGCGCGACGGTCGAAACGTACGGGGCGCTCGACGCGGCGAATCAGGAGCCGTTCGGCCGGACCGACCAGATACGCCCCGGCGGGCAGTACGCAGTCGTCCCGTGTGTCGGTGGCGCCCGCGGACTGGTCTGCCAGGAAGGCACGCACCTGTTCTGTCAGAAAGGCGCCGCCCGGGATGTCCGCCGCCGCGTCCAGATGGGCCGGGTCGGTGAGATGGCGGGCGGCCAGCAACTCCTGGTATGCCGTGTGCACGAAGGCGACGTGGTCGGGACCCGCCGGGCGCAGCAGTGGAGCGAGGACGCAGGCCGCCAGGTCGAGGCGTCCGTCCTTGAAGGCGTCCGGGCCCAGAGCGCGGTGCAGGTCGAGCAGGGAGAAGACGGCTCGGTCGGTGAGGAATGGCTGGCCGAGTGCGAGGGGAAGGCGCTCCTCCAGCTCGGGCCGCCCGCTCTCGGTCAGCGTCCGGGTGATGTGGGTGCCGAGGATGTGCGCGAGCGGCTGCCCCGGGGAGAGACCGAGTCGCGCGGTCAGGCGCCTCTCCAGCGGGGTCGCGGCGGGCTCGGTCAGCCGTACCACGTGGAAGTGGGGGACGCGTGACGGTTCGATGCCGTTCGCGTACATCTGCTCGACCAGCTGTTCGGAGCGTCCGGCGCCGTTGTCGAGTAGCTGCCGCACTTGGGGCGAGTCCGCGAGGAAGGAGACCCGGGAGCTCATGACGACCGCCGACTCAGCGGACAGGACGGCCGCGAGGTCGGTGAACAGGCGCAGGAATCCCGCGGCGCTCGGTTCCTCGACACCCTCGTCCACGGCGTCGAGGACGCACAGCGCGGTCCCGGAGCGGATCAGGTAGAGGAAGAGGTCGTACGCGCGGGAGCGGTCCGAGGCGTCCATGGCCGGGGCGAGGAGACGGGCCGCGTACTCGGAGAAGGGTTCGTCCTTCGGTTTGAGGGCGAGGTCGAAATAGAAACGGAATCGGCGGATCTCCGGGTTGGTGGCCATGGCGCGCAGGAGGGTGCTCTTGCCGCTGCCTGGCCGGCCGGTGACGAGTACGTTGGCGCTTCCGCGTGCCAGGCGGGCCAGGAGGTCGGCCGCGTCGCCGGACTCCGTCACCTCCGGTGCGCCGGTGCGCGGGTCGGTGCTCAGGGCCGTGGCGGCGAGAGTGACCCACGGTTCCTGGGCGGTGCCCTCGGCGATCTCGGCGGTGGTGGTGGCCGTGAGCCCGGCGAGATGGGCGTCCAGGTTGACGAGGGTGTCGACGAACCCGTCGTACCGCACGATCCGGAAGTCCGTGCCCAGCAACTGGTGCAGAGCTCCGGGGGCCGCGCCTCCGTCGTTGTCCACGACGACGAACCGGGTGAGTTTGGGCAACCGGGTGCGGAGCAACTCGCCCCCGTGGGAGGCGAGGACGGTGCCCAGGTCGTCGGCGTCCCGGGAGAGCATCAGCTCGACGTATTCGAGCTTCATACCGGACTCCCGGCAGAACAGCAGATAGACGGTGTCCGGGCTGAGGACGAACCGCTTGGCCTGACGGTAGCCGAGGGTGATGTGGAGCCCGGCCAGGAACTCGCAGCGGCGGCCCACCTCGGGGGCCACGTCGGGTTCGCCGCCGAGCAGGGCGGCGCTGCCCGTGTCGGTGAACCAGACCAGGACGTCGACCAGCCTGCGGACCGCGAGCAGTCCGTCCTCGTCGCTGATCTCGTAGCCATCGTGGGTGGAGCGGTTGCGCAGGCGGCGGATGTCGTCGAGCGCGTCGAGAACCGTGCTGCTCCGGATGTACGGGCGGCAGCGCTTCACCAGGTCGTTCAGCGCCTTCGTCGCGGGATCGCCCTCGACGCCGTGGTGTCGCCACAGTTCCTTGAGGAGCTTCTCGGTCAGCTTCCCGACAAGCGCTACCGCGTTCTCGGGGTAGCCGTCGTTGAGCGACCGTAACGGGCGCTCCAGATCGAGTCCGAGACGGTCGGCGATCCGCGTGTGATCGTCGAGCTCCCCGCGCAGACGTCGCAGTCGTTCGTCGACGACGGTGCTCACGCGCGCTCCTTTGGCTGTCGTCCGAGGATGAACGCGAACCGGTCGGGGAAGACCAGCTCGGGCTCCGGGTGAGCGGCTCGCATCTCCGCGATGCCCTTCTCGATCTCCCTGTCGCTGAAAGTGGAGAGCAGGGACATATAGCGGGCACGGACCATGCCGAGGTACCTGTCCCGGTCGATCCGCAGTTCGTGCTCGACGTGGTCGAGCCGGGCGTCCAGTCCCGCAGTACGCAGATGCTCCTGGATGACGGCCGGGTCCGGCTGCAGTTCCTCGAAGCGGGCGAGGGCGGCCTTGAACAGTGGGTACTGGATTGTGGCCGGAAGCATGACCACCAGCAGTCGGCCGCCGGGGGCCAGCAGGTTGGCAAGGCCGCGCAGTGTGCGCTCCTGGTCGGTCACATGGTGCACCGACTCCTTCAGCCACATCGCGTCGAGCCGCTCGTACGGCAGCCGGGTCCGTCCTTCGGCGATGTCCTCCGCGGAGGCGACGACCGGCGTCAGCGAGGGCGGGGACGGAGTACCGAGCTCCCGGAGCATGGCGTCAGAGGGATCGACACACAGAATGGGATGGCGCGGCTGCGTCTGCCGGGCCACTTCGCGGGCGAACAGGCCTGTTCCGGAGCCGATGTCGGCGATTCGGTCGTCGGGGCCGAGCGTCAGCGCCTCTTTGATCCGGCCGGACATCCAGGGGATGTACTCCGGGCCGTAGACCCAGTGTTCGTCGTACTCGGCTGCGAGCCCGTCGTAGTGATCCCGCACATCACGCCGCGCCACGGTCCCCCTCGCGTGTCTGCTGGTCGTGCCCTCACCGGTCAGTCGGCAGGGTATCGCGGGGTGTTGGGGTGGCGACAGTGCGTGACAGGTCAATCCGGACTGGCTACGCCGCCCGCCAGACCGTCATGTCCGCGGTGACGAAGGCGATCTTCGGCATTGCGGTTGACTTCACCTGGATCACGAGCAGCGCGATGTCTCCGGAGGAGTGCTTGACGCAGATCTCGCTGCCGCTCGCCACCCAGTCCAGCGCGAGGTGGTGGCTCTTCTCGCCGGAGAGGGCGAGACGGCACTTCTCGAGGCCGGCCCCCGGTTTGCCGTACAGGAGGGTGAGCACGCTGGTGTCGCTTTCCAGCGCGCAAGTCTCCTTGCAGACGAGGCGGATGTCTCCTTTTCGGTCGTCACGCTCGACCGGCTCCTTGATGCTCAGTGAGTTCTTGTCGTCCAGGAACTGGAAGGCGTACGGGACGGCTCGCGGCGGCTTGGCCGGGGCAGAGGAGGAGCGGGACGCCTCTGATGCCCGATCATCCTTCCCGGAGCTGGGCGAGGACGCCGAGGACCCTGCGGACGTCTTCGGAGGGGGCGTCGAGGACGCGGCCGTCTCCCAGGCACGGAGTCGGTTCACCGTGCTGACGACCGACCAGGTCAGGCCGGTCAGCAGCAGGGCACCCGCTGTCACGGAGGCGGTCGCGATCAGGGCGGCGCGGCGTCTTCGGGTGCGTCGCTCGGCCGGGCTCGGAGGCATCGGCGGCCGCGGCCATGCGGGCTGTGGGGCCGTGACGGCCGGCTGCTGCCACGCGGGCTGTGGGGCCGTGACGAACGGCTGCGGCCAGCCGGCCGAGGGCAGCGTGTAGCCCTGGGTGGGGGTCGGGACCGGGGGCGGGACCGTCACTTCCGGTCCCGCGATCTCCCGCCAGACTGCCGGTCCGCCGCCCGCGTCGGCGTCCTTGCCCAGCCGTTGGCGGCACCATTCGACGACCTCCGCCGGGGTGGGGCGTTCCTCCGGATCGGTGGCCAGGCATCGGGCGAGCAGCGGACGGAGCTGCTCGGGCAGGAGGGAGAGGTCGGGTTCCTCGTTGACGATCCGGTAGAGCACCATGACCGCCGGGCCGGTCCCGTACAGCGGCTCGTCCAGCGCCGCGAACGCCGCCGTCTGACCGAGCGCGAAGATGTCGGTCGCCGCCGTCAGCTCGCCCGCGGACGCCTGCTCGGGAGCCATGAACGACGGTGTGCCGATGGCGGCGCCCGTAGTGGTGTGTGAAGTGACGTCCGAGGCCAGCGAGATGCCGAAGTCGATCACGCGCGGGCCGTCGGTGGCCAGCAGCACGTTCGACGGCTTGAGGTCCCGGTGCACGATGCCCGCGTCGTGGATGGCCTGCAGGGCCTCGGCCACCCCCGCCATCAGCCACAGCACCGCCGGAACCGGCAGCGGTCCGCGCCGGGCGACAGCCTCGGTCAGTGAGGGGCCGGGTACGTAGAGTGTGGCCAGCCATGGCGGTACGCCGTCCGCGTCGGCGTCGATCAGCTCGGCCGTGTACGCGCCCCGGACCCGCCGGGCCGCGGTGATCTCCCGGCGGAAACGTCGCCGGAAAACCGGGTCGTCGGCCAGTTCCGGGCGGACCACCTTGATCGCCACCGGTCGTCCGCCCTGCGTGTGCGACAGGTAGACCCGGCCCATGCCACCAGCGCCGAGCCGGGCGGCGAGGCGGTAACCGGCCACCACGGGTGGGTCGTCCGGCTGCAGGGGCTGGAACACCTCAGTCGCACCAGCGTTGTTCATCGGCCCTCGTCCCCCTGATCCCCGTATCCGCCGATCCCTTGATCCGCCGATCCGATGACTCGACCAACAAGCAGCACCTTAAAGCTTGTTGGGGGGACAAGATCAGTTGGCCCGAGATGGTGTCCCTTCAGCCAGGCGTGAGCCGGGGGACCTCGGCCTGGGGCGGGCCGGGAAGCGGGTGGCTGCCGGCCGGCACCGTCGGGACGAGAAGGGCCAGGACGTTCACGCCGCCGGCCGGGGAGTCCGGTGGTACGCCTTGTTCGCGATGCGCCACCTTCCCTCGGCCTGGACCAGCAGGAAGACGTCGGTGAAGGTGTCCGGGCCGTGGCGGAGGGTCATGGACGCGGTGGCTACGGTGCCGTGGACGTCGACGGTGTCGATGCGGCGGGTGCGGGTCGGCTCGTCCGTGGCCGGGTGGCCGGGGAAGAGCCCGCAGTACTCGTCCAGACGCCAGGACACGAACGCGCCGTCCCGGACGCCCTCGATGTGGGCCGTGGGCAGGAACGCCTCGCGGAAGTGGGCGGGGTCGCCGGTGGCGTGGCCCTGGATGTAGCGGCGCAGCGGTTCGAGCACGGCGCCGTCCACGGCGGGAACCGTGGCGGCCGCGGCGATGTCGGCCTCCGGGTCGGCCGGGGTGCCGGCCAGGTCGGCCGCGCTGCGCAGGGGGCTGTCCGACGCGGCGGCCAGGAGCGCCATGTCCTTGGCCAGTGCGCCGATGGTGAACTCCCCAGGGGCCGTGCTCGTGGCCGTCCCGTCGGCGAAAAAGGTCCGCTTGCGGGTGACCAGGCCGCCGAGCTGGCCGAGTTCGAGGACGTCCAGCACCTGGGCGCGGGGCAGGTCCAGGGCGTCGGCCTGCCGCAGTGCGTCGCGCAGGGCGAGGACGGCGCCGGCGAGACTGCTGTTGGCGATCAGTTTGAGCGCCGCGGCGGTGGCGGCGTCGTCGACGGGCCGTACGGTGCCGAGCGCGCGCAGCAGCGGTCGGACGCGGGCGAGTGCGTCCTGGTCTCCGGCGGCGAGGATGCGCAGGGCGCCGGCGGCCACGGCCGGTACGGAGCCGAGCACGGGCGCGTGGACGTAGGACGGGCCGAGTCGCCGTGCCAGTGCCGCGGCCTCGGCGGGGGCGATGGTGCTGGTGTTCAGCACGATCGTGTCCGGTCGCAGGGCGGGGCGGATGCGGTCGACGACCTGCCGGCACGCCTGTGCGTCGAACAGTGCCAGGAGCGCGACGTCCGCCTTCGCCACGGCGTCCTCCGGGTCGCGAGTCGTTTCGACGGCACCGGCGGCGGCATGGCGGCCGGACCGGGTCCAGCCGAGGACGTCCCAGTTCTGGCCGGCGAGTCGGGTCGCGGTCGCGGCGCCCATGCGGCCCAGGCCGAGCACAGCGACAGTGTGAACGGTGTGAGGTGCGGTCATGCGTCCGAGCCTCGGACACCACGAGGGCTGCGACAAGCGCAGATCTCGCAGGACAGGTCTGCGGGATCCGCAGACCGGCGGGCATACTTGCGGGCCATGACGCTCACTTCATGGCGGACCTTCGTGACGGTGTGCCGGCTCGGGTCGCTGTCGGCCGCGGCCGACGAACTCGGCTACACGCAGTCGGCCGTCTCCCGGCAGATCGCCGGACTGGAGCGCGAGCTCGGGGTGCCGCTGGTGGAGCGGCACGCGCGTGGTGTGCGTCCGACGCCTGCCGGGGAGCTGTTCCGCCGTCATGCGACGGCCGCGCTCACCGAGGCCGACCGGGCGGTTCGTGCCGTGCGGGACCTGCGGGACGGTGCGCCGGTACGGCCCCTGGCCGTCGGTGCCACACCGTCCCTGGCCGCCGGGATCGTGCCCGTGGCGATACGCCGCCTGCTGGACACCGCCGGAACGGTCCCGTGGAGCCTGTCGCCCGGACTCAGCCTGGAGCTGTACGACCGTGTGGTCTCGGGCGACCTGGACCTCGCCGTGGTCACCGACGCGCCGCCGGGACTGCCCGACGACCCGCGTCTCGAACTACGGTTCCTGGGAATGGACGAGATGGTCGTCGTGCTGCCCCTCGGCCACCCGCTGGCCGGGAGCGCCCCGGTGCGTGTTCAGGCCCTGGCCGACCAGACCTGGGTGGAGGACAACGAGGGCTCGGCGGCGCTGCTGCGCCAGCACGCCGCCCGCGCCGGAGTGACCGCCCGCATCGACCTCGCCGCGGCCGATCTGCCCGGCAAGCTGGCGCTGGTCGCGGCCGGCCACGCCATCGCGCTGATGCCGGGGGTGCTGGGCGGTGCGCTGCGGACCGATGTCACCACGGTGGCCCTCGTGGACCCCCCGGCCCGCGGCATCCATACGATCACTCCGCGCCGCGACCCGCACCCCTGCTCGGCGCCGCTGCTCGACCTGCTCGTGACGGCCTTCGGCGCGAGCCGTCCCGGCCGGGCCGCGCACCGGCCGGCTGAGGCCGGCGCCCGCGAGCGGGACTGAACCCGCTCGCCTCCGGCGCGCTCAGACGGTTCCAGCGGGTTCGGCGGGCTTGGCCGCCCCGTGGCACTCCCCGTACGCCTGCCCCGAGCCGCACCAGCACTGCGACCCCCGCTGCGGTGGCCAGGCGACCGCGCGGCCCCGGGCCGCCAGGGTCGTCGCGTACTGGGGAAGCAGGGCCGGGTCGGACGGGGAGGCGGCCTCCGAGGCGGCGAAGGCCTCGTAGGAGGGAACCGTGCCCGTGACGATGCCCAGGTTGGGGGTGCCGGAGGAGGCCAGTTCGCGCAGGGAGGCCTCTATCGTCGCCAAGTGGGTCTCGTGGGAGGGGTATTCGGACGTGAGGCCGTCGTAGGCCGTGAGCAGCTCGGACAGTTCCTCCGCCGGCCAGTGCAGGACCGCCACCGGGAAGGGGCGGGAGAGGGCCGCGCGGTAGGCGCCGAGTTCGGCACGGAGGCGGGTGATCTCCGCCCGCAGTTCGGCCGGGTTCTCCGAGCCGAGGGACCAGACGCGCTTCGGGTCGTGGAGTTCGTCCAGCGGGACCGGGGAGTTGTGCAGGGTGTCGGCCAGCATGTCCCAGTCGTCGTGGCCCGCGCCCAGCATGCGGCGGACGCGGTGGCGGCCGAAGACGAGCGGGTGGGTGGCGCGCGGGGGTTGCTGGGCCTCCGCGAGAAGCAGCTCCACGCCCTGGGTGAACGTCTCGTGCGCTGCTTCGAGTTCGTCGTGGGCCTCCAGGGACTCCGCGACGATCACCCAGGGCGCCGGGTCGCGGGGCGCCGCGGAACGGACGCCCTCGATGATCGCTCTCGCCTCCGCCTCGTGGCCGTACTCCCAGAGGTTGGCGGCTTTGAGGGCCCGGACCAGGTGGGGGTTGTCCAGGGCGGTGTCGGAGGACAGGAGCCGGTCGTAGAGGGTCGTCGCGGCGGGGCGGTCGCCGGACAGCTCCCGGTGGGCCGCGGCCTGGAGGAGGAGGGCCTCGGCGTCCTCGGGATACAGATCGGCGGTCCGCTCGAGGCGGGCCGCTTCGGTGGCGTGGTCGGCGTCTTCGGCGGGCGTGGCGGGGCGCATGGGGGACACCGTACTGCCGGGGAGTGACAAAAGTGAGGTATCTGCAGGCCAGGGGAGCCCGGGGTCCTTTAGAGGTCCCCATCCCCGAGGCCCCCTGGAGTCCAGCCCCGCGTTCTCATCCCCGCTTCCGCTCCCGCGCCACCCCCAGGCCCGCCAGCGCCAGTCCCGCCGACAACACCATCGCCACGTCGGCGCCCCGTGCCAGAACCCGCAGGTTCAGGCCGTGCCGCTGCAGGCCGTGCGGGCGGGCTGGTCGGGGTGGACATGAACGCCGACCACCTGGCCGCCTGGCGCCTGGACGAGCACGGCAACCCGGTCGGCGCGCCCCGCCGGTTCGACTACCAGCTGACCGGCACCGCAGGCCACCGCGACGCGCAGGTGCGCCATGCCCTGATCCGTCTGCTGCACTGGGCCGCGCGTCACGGTCTGTCCCTCGCGATCGAGGACCTGGACTTCGCCGCCGAGAAGACCCGGGAGAAACACGGCCGCCGCAAGCGGTTCCGTAAACTGATCTCCGGCCTGCCCGCCGCCCGTCTGCGGGCACGGCTGGTGTCGATGGCGGCCGAGCTCGGCGTCACGGTCGTCGCCGTGGACCCGGCCTACACCAGCCGTTGGGGTGCCCAGCACTGGCAGAAACCCCTCTCCGCCAAGAACAGGAAGCCCACGCGGCACGACGCTGCCGCCGTGGCGATCGGAAGGCGCGCCCTGGGATGCCCGATCCGGCGTCGGACGGCACCGCCCCCATCGCACCGTGAGTGATGCGGTGGGGCAACGGACTGTCCAGGCCGTATCGGGCAGCCCGGGGTGCGAGGGACCCCGCCCCCGCATTCCCGGACCGCGGACACGATCCGTTGGCGCCGGACGCGGAGCGAAAGCGGGCGACCAGTGTGCCCACAACCGTTCGGGGCACACGGCTGAGCACGAGTCCTGGCACCAGGACCCACTCCCGCTCAGTCTCTTCACGGGGAAGCTTCAGCAGGCCGGCCACCTTGTTCACGGCTCGTTGGTGGTTGGCGGTGCGCTTGTCGCGGCGCACCCGCGGGAACCTGGCGAGGGCTTGTTGTGCGGCTTCGAGTTTCGTGGCGGCCTTGCGTCCGTGGCGCGGGTTGGGCACGAACCCGCCGCCTGAGTCGGCGAGGAAGTTGGCTATGCCCAGGTCGATGCCGGCCACGGAGCCGGTCTTGGGCAGCGGCTCGGGCGCGGTCTGCTCGGCGGTGAGGATGACGTACCAGCGTCGGCCTTCGCGTTTGATGCTGACGGTCTTGACCTTGCCGGTTACCGGCCTGTGCTGGTTGACCTTGACGTGCCCGACGCCCTGGAAGCGGACGCGGGTGACCGGATCGTGCGGCGTGCTGTCCCAGCGGCAGCCGTCCCCGTTCCTCGGGAAGTCCACGGTGTCGAACCAGTTCACACCCCTAAAACGCGGGTATCCGGGCGTGTCGCCTGCCTTGGTGCGGCGGAAGAACGCGGCGAACGCCTTGTCCAGACGCCGCAAGGTGGCCTGCTGGCTGGAGAAGGACCAGCGGCCCTGCCGTTCCGGGTCGAATGCCCGGATGTCTTTGAGCTGCGCGGACTGCATTCCGTACGCGACGCTCGTCTTCGACACGTGCCGGTAGGCGTCGCGGCGTTCCTGTAACGCGCCGTTGTAGAGCGAGCAGTGATCGGCCAGCATCTCGGAGAGGGCCTGGTCCTGGCGGACGGTGGGCCGCAGGAGGAACTTGTACGCACGGATCATTCAGCCCACCCCCCACGGTTCGAGTCGACCTCGATTCTATCATTTGGTTCATGTCACCACGCTGGGAACCAAACCCTGATGTACGACGAGGTCGTCACGTCGTCTACAACCTTCATGCACACTTGGTGTTCGTCACCAAGTACCGGCGGACCGTCTTCAACGACGAGATGCTGACGCGCTGCGAAGAGATCATGCGGAAGGTCTGCGAGGACTTCGAGACCGACCTGATCGAGTTCAACGGCGAAGGAGACCACGTACACCTGCTGGTGCACTACCCGCCGAAGGTTTCCCTGTCAAACCTGGTCAACTCCCTCAAGGGCGTGTCCTCACGCCGGTTGCGACAGGAGTTCACCGGCCGAACGAACTGGGCCATCACGCACGGCCGGTTCTGGTCCGGCTCCTACTTTGCCGGAAGCTGCGGCGGCGCACCGCTCCAGGTGGTCAAGGACTACATCGAGAGCCAGAAGCGACCGGACTGAGCACGGCTGTCGCCGTAGAGCATTCCGGAGCAACGCTGCGACGCTCCGCGCCGCAGGGCTCAGGATCGGATTCCCTCCGAAGAAGAGGGATGGAGCCGGGACCCGGACTCGATCCGGACCCGGCGGATCCGGTCGGCCGGGCCCTGCTCAGGCCGAGGCGGCTGCTGCAGCCGCTCGACCTCGATCCTGTATAACCGGATGAACCCTGTAGAAGCAGATGACGAGACGACGGGACGGTGAGCCGCGGGTGCCGGAGCACCACGGCGCACACCGGAGGGAGGGAGCCGGCGTGATCCGCAGTCGCGTCGCCACGCGTCCCTCCGCCGTGCCGCTGCTCCTGTCCCTCCTCCTGCCCCTCTTCGTCCTGCTTCCGGTCGCCCTGTCCACCGCCGGAGGTCTCTCCGGGACCGTGGCCTTCGCGCTCGCCGCGACCGCCGCGGCCGGTTCCGCGCTCGTCGCCTGCGCGGTGCTCGCCTCCCGCTGCGCACCCGCCGTACCGCCCACCCGGGTGCGTACGGCCATCCGGGACCGGGACCGCCGTACGGCCTTCCTGCCCCAGCGCGACCCCGACGCCGCGGGCCGGCCGCGGCCCAGGGCACCCGGGCACGCCCTCCCGGCGACCACCGTGCGGGGCACCGCTCACTCCACCATGTGAAACCGAGTGACCCCGCGCGGGTCGTCATGCCGTCATCCCCGTACGCCATCGCCGTACGCCTGGCACGACGAGACCCCCGGAGGGCTCACTCATGTCCGTTTTCGCCGGCCTGGTCGAGCAACTCGCCGACCTGCTCCAGCCGCTGTTCCACGCCTCGGCGGCCGCCGTCGCGATCGTCCTGTTCACCGCTTTCGTGCGACTCCTCCTCCACCCGCTCTCCCGGGCCGCCGCGCGCGGGCAGAAGGCGCGGGCCGCGTTGCAGCCGCAGATCGGCGAGCTGCGCCAGAAGTACCGGAAGAACCCCGAGAAGCTGCAGAAGGCCGTGCTGGAACTGCACGCCGAGGCGAAGGTGTCGCCGCTGTCGGGCTGCCTGCCCAGCCTGCTGCAACTGCCCGCATTCTTCCTGCTGTACCACCTGTTCTCGACGCCGGACGCTGACGGCGCCGGACTGCTCGGCCACCGGCTGCTGGCCGCGCCGCTCGACGGGCGGTGGGCCGACGCCCTGGCCGGCGGCGGGGCGTTCGGGGCGGCCGGAGCCGTGTATCTGGGGCTGTTCGCGGTGGTGGCCGTGGTCGCCGCGTTCAACTTCGTTCGCGCGAGGAAGTCCCTGAACGCGACGGACGTGGCGGGTATGGCGGGTATGGCGGGCGGGAGCGGCGGGGCCGTGGGCGCGGTCGGCAGGGCCATGCCGTACATGTCCTTCTTCACGCTGGTCACCGTGGCGGTGGTGCCGCTGGCCGCCGCGCTGTACGTGGTGACCAGTACGGCGTGGAGCGCGGCCGAGCGGTTCCTGCTGCACCGGTGAGCGCGCGGGCCGGCCGTTCCCGCAGGCGGGGCTGCGGTCCAGTACGTGAACGCCGTCTTGCGGAGCGCGGGGCGACCTTGGACGATCGACCAGCCCTCCGATGGCCGCGTCCGCCGCACCGAGGTCGCCTTCATCGGCCGGGCGCCCCGCGATCGAGGGAGTTGGACACATGAAGCTGCTGCGAGTCGGCACGGCGGGTGCGGAGCGGCCCGCGCTGCTGGACGCGACCGGGGTCCTGCGCGACCTGTCGGGCATCGTCCCGGACATCGACGGCGCGCTGCTCGCCGACGACGCCGCACTCGCCCGGATCCGCGCCGCCGCGGCCGCGGGGGAACTGCCCGCGCTGGACGGGACCGGGCCGGACGGGACGGGACCGGACGGGACGGGGCCCGACTCGGACGCGTCGCGGATCGGGCCGCCGGTCGCGCGGATCGGCAAGGTCGTGTGCATCGGGCTGAACTACCACGACCACGCCCGTGAGACCGGCGCCGAGCCGCCCGCCGAGCCGGTGATCTTCCTCAAGGCGGCGGACACCGTGGTCGGGCCGGACGACACCGTGCTCGTGCCGCGCGGCGCCGCCAGGACCGACTGGGAGGTGGAGCTGGCGGTCGTCATCGGCCGTACGGCCCGCTACCTGCAGTCGCACGAGGAGGCGCTCGCGCACGTCGCCGGGTACGCGGTGGCGCACGACGTCTCCGAGCGGGAGTTCCAGATCGAGCGCGGCGGGACCTGGGACAAGGGGAAGAACTGCGAGACGTTCAACCCGCTCGGCCCCTGGCTCGTCACCGCCGACGAGGTCCCCGACCCACAGGCGCTGTCGCTGCGCCTGTGGGTCAACGGCGAGCTGAGGCAGGACGGGTCGACCGCCGACCAGATCTTCCCCGTCGCCGAAGTCGTGCGCTACGTCAGCCAGTTCATGACCCTGTACCCCGGGGACGTCATCAACACCGGTACACCGGCCGGGGTCGCCCTGGGGCAGCCCGAGCCGAAGCCGTACCTGCGGGCCGGGGACGTGGTCGAGCTGGAGATCGAGGGTCTTGGCCGGCAGCGGCAGGAACTCAAGGACGCGTAGCGCTCCGCGGGTCGGGGCGGTGGGGCCCGGTCACGCCAGCAGGGGGGCCAGCCTGCGCCACGCCTCCCTGGGCAGGGCGTCGCGCGGGCCGGCGGTGACCACCTGGAGCGCCACGTGGTCGGCGCCCGCCGCGTGGAACGCCTCGATCCGCTCGCGGATCCGGGACTCCTCGCCCCAGGCGAACACCGCGTCGATCAGGCGGTCGCTGCCGCCGCCGGTGACGTCGGAGTCGGTGAAGCCGAGGCGCAGGAAGTTGTCGGTGTAGTTCGGCAGCTCCAGGTAGGGGGCGAGGTACTCGCGGGCCACCGTGCGGGCGGTGGCCGGGTCGGTCTCCAGGACGACCTTGAACTCCGGTGCCAGCAGCGCCGCCCCGCCCAGGATCTCGCGGGCCTGCGCGGTGTGGTCCGGCGTGGTCAGGTACGGGATCGCGCCGGCCGCACGGTCCCGGGCGAGCCGCAGCATCCTGGGGCCGAGGGCGGCCAGGACGCGGCGCCCGGCGGGCACGCCGCCCTCACCCGACCGGTCGAGCTCGTCGAGCCGGTCCAGATAGCCGACCATCGTCGAGTACGGCTTCTGGTACTGCTGCACACGCGGGCCGTGGCTCACTCCGAGCCCGAGCAGGAAGCGGCCGGGGTGGGTGGCCTCCAGCGCGGTGAACTCCGCCCCGCTGTCGGCGGCGTCCTGCTGCCATACGCTCTGGATGCTGGTGGCGACGGCGATCCGCCCGGTCGCCTCGATCAGCGGGGCGGCGTTGCGGGCGGTGCTGTTGCCGCCCAGCCAGATGGCTCCGTAGCCGAGTTCCTCCAACTCCGCTGCCGCTTCGGCGAGTTCGCCGCGCCGGGCCGCGTTCTCCGAGCGGAGTCCGATGCTCCAGATGCCGTACCGGCCGATGGTCTCCCGCACGGAGTGCGCGTGGCCTGTGGTGTCGCTCATCGGTTCCGATCCCTCCGGATGGGGTGCTGTGGCTTGATCGTCACGCCTGCGGCAGTCCCCAACCGGAGGGCGTCCCGGGAGATTCCGCGGCTTCCCCCAAGAGCAGTAGTCTCGATCTTGCGTGATCCCCGGAGACGGTGTTCTGGCCGGCGGCGGCCCTGGCGAATGCCAGGATCATCGCCGCGCTGTCCCGTTCGGTCTCCCGGCGGCCCGGTGTTTCACCGTTCCTGGTTCCGATGGGCCTGTTGGCGTTCGTCAGCCTGATCGCGCTGCTCTGGCGCCTCTGAACGCGCGACCGGGCGGGTGGGCCGCCGGTGATCCTCGTGCTCCCTCACCCCTCGCCCAGGAACCGCTCCAGTGCCTCCACCACCATCCGGTGGTCCTCCAGCTGCGGCAGTCCGGACACCGTCACCGCGCCGATCACGCCCGCGCCCTCGACGTGCAGCGGGAACGAGCCGCCGTGGGCCGCGTACAGGTCCGGGTCCAGGCGGGAGGAGGCCTCGAAGGTCGTGCCCTTGGCCCGGAAGCGGGCGCCGACCAGGTAGGAGGCGCAGCCGTAGCGCTCCACCACGCGGCGTTTGCGGGCGATCCACGCGTCGTTGTCGGGGGTCGAGCCGGGCAGGGCCGCGTGGAAGAGCTGCTGGCCGGCGCGGTGGATGTCGACGGCGACCGGGGCCTGCCGCTCCCGTGCCAGCTCCACGAGGAGCGAGCCCAGCGCCCAGGCGTCGTCGTACGTGAAGCGGGGGAGGACCAGACGGCGTTCCTGGGCCTCCAGTTCCTCGATGCCCGGGGTGGCCGCGGGGGCCGGGCGCGTGTCGTTCGTCACAGCCGCACCGCCACGCCGTCGCGGGCCGAGCGGCGGGCCGCCTCCAGGACGTCGAGGGCGGCGGCGGCCTCCTGGGCGGTCACCGGGTTCGGGGCGCCGTCGCGGAGGGCGGCGGCAACGGCCGTGTAGTACGCCGGGTAGTCGCCGGGCACGGTCGGTACGGGACGGCCGCCGCCGGTCAGCGGTGAGTCGCCGGAGCCGACGCGGCCCCACAGTGCCTCGTCCTCGACGCCCCAGCCGTCGGTGTTCGGGCGGGTGCCTTCCCGCAGCGCGGCCTCCTGCGGGTCCAGGCCATACTTCACATAGCCCGCCCGGGAACCCAGCACCCGGAAACGCGGGCCGAGTTGGGCGGCCGTCGCGGAGACGTGGAGGTGGGAGCGGACGCCATTGGCGTGGGTGATCGCGATGAAGGTGTCGTCGTCCGCCTCGGCGCCCGCGCGGCGCACCACCGACTCGGCGTACACCAGGGTGGCGGGGCCGAACAGCACCAGGGCCTGGTCGACCACGTGACTGCCGAGGTCGTACAGCAGGCCTCCGATCTCGGCGGGGTCGCCGGACTCGCGCCAGCCGCCCTTCGGCTGCGGACGCCAGCGCTCGAAACGGGACTCGAACCGCCATACGTCGCCCAGCTCACCCTCGGCGACCAGCCGGCGCAGGGTGAGGAAGTCGTTGTCCCAGCGGCGGTTCTGGAAGACGGACAGGAGCAGTCCGCGCTCGTCGGCCAGGGCGGCGAGGTCGCGGGCCTCGGCCGCGGTCCCGGCGATCGGCTTGTCCACGACCACCGGCAGGCCCGCCTTCAGCGCGGCCGTGGCGAGCGGGACGTGCGTCTTGTTCGGGGAGGCGAGGACGACCAGGTCCAGCTCGCCGGCGCGGGCGAACAGTTCGTCGGTGGCGGCGGCGACGCGGACGTCGGGGAACTCGGCGCGGGCCTGTTCCTGCCGCTGCGGGTTCGAGGTGACGACCGTGTCCAGGGCCAGGCCCGCTGTCGCGGCGATCAGCGGGGCGTGGAAGACGGAGCCGGCGAGGCCGTAGCCGACGAGGCCGACGCGGAGGGGGGTGCCAGTCATGGATCCTACTTTGGCAACGCTGTTGCCGAAGTGCAAGCGGCGGGCAGAATGGCTGCGAGAGCGGTGCTGCGTGGACCGCTTTCTGTGAGCGGTGCCGTGTGAGCGGTGCTGTGTGAGCGGCGGAAGGGCGGAGCGGACGCGGTGACGGTCTCGGGAGTGACGGGCAGGGGGACGGCGGGGGTGAACCTGCCGGCCCTGCGCAGCCACAACGCCGCGCTGGTGCTCGATCTGCTGCGAGGGGCGGGCGCGGAGGGGATCAGCCGGCTGGAACTCGCGGAGCGGACCGGGCTGACTCCGCAGGCGGTCAGCAAGATCACGGCACGGCTGCGGCAGCAGGGCCTCGCGGCGGAGGCCGGGCGGCGGGCGTCGACGGGCGGCAAACCGCGCACGGTGCTGCGACTGGTGCCGGAGGCGGGGCACGCGGTGGGGGTCCACGTCGACCGCGACGAACTCCGTCTGGTCGTCGTCGACCTGAACGGCACCGTGACCGGCGAACGCCGTGGCCCGCTGAACCTCGGCGCGGGCGCGGAGTCCGTCGTGGCGACGGTGGCGTGCGAGGTGGAGGGGCTGGTGGGGGAGGTGCTGGGGGGCGGAGCGGCGGACGCCGGGGCGGCCGCGGCCGAGGGAACTCGCCCCCGGTCCTCCGACGTCCGGACCCTCCTCGGAGTCGGGGTGGCGTTGCCCGGGCCGCTCGATCACCGGCGGGGGGTGCTGCATCGGGTGACCGGGTTTCCGGAGTGGGACGGGTTTCCGTTGCGGGAGGCGCTCGCGCGACGGCTCGGGGTGCCGGTCGTGGTCGACAAGGACACGAACGCGGCGGCGCTGGGCCTGGCGGTCGCGGGAGAGGGCCGTTCGTTCGCGTACCTCCACCTCGGAACCGGGCTCGGGGCCGGGCTGGTGATCGGGGGGAGCGTGCACCGGGGGGCGCGGACCGGGGCGGGTGAGTTCGGGCACCAGGTGATCCAGCTGGACGGGCCGCTGTGCGGGTGCGGGGACCGGGGGTGCGTCGAGGCGTTGTGCCTCGCGGCCGTGGAACGCGGGGAGATCGCGGAGGCGGCACGCGTGCTGGGAGCCGGGGCCGCGAACCTCGTCGGCCTGCTCGACATCGAGTTGGTGCTGCTCGGCGGCCGTACGGTGGCGGCGGCGCCGGAGGCGTTCGTGACGGGCGTGGCCGACGTGCTCGCGGCGCGGGCCCGGCGGGAGGGCGCGCCGGGCGACACGGTGCCGGTCCGGATCGCCCCGGGAGGTGAGCGCGGGGTCGCGGAGGGAGCGGCCCAGTTGCTGCTCGCGCCGGTGTTCGGCCGGGGGGACGGCTGACAGCCGGTCGCCTCGGCACACCGCCCGTCCGTGTTCGCCTCGGCACACCGCCCGTCCGTGTTCGCCTCGGCACACCGCCCGTCCGTGTTCGCCGCGCGTCCGCCTCGGCCTTGCCTGGCCCCGTGTGTCCGCCGGCCTCGCGGTGGCCCGCCCAGCCTTGCCTCGCCCGCCGGGGCCCGCGTGTGCCGCCGAGCCTGCGCCTGCCGCCGGGCGTGGCCTGACCTGCCTTCGCCGGTCCCGTCAGGCCTTGCGCGCCGGCCTCCGCCCGCCTGGCCGCCCGGTTCCGCGCCCGCATCCGCCCGCCTGGCCCGCTCGACTCCGCGCGCCCGCCTGGCCCGCCCGGCTCCGCACGCCCGCCTGGCATTGCCCGGCCCGCCGGGGCCCGCGTGTGCCGCCGAGCCTGCGTCTGCCGCCGGGCGCGGCCTGACCTGCCTTCGCCGGTCCCGTCAGGCCCTGCGCGCCCGTATCCGCCCGCCTGGCCCGCTCGGCCTTGCGCGGGCCGCCCGGACCCGCGCGCGTCTTTGGTAGGGGCCCGCGCCCGTCCCCGGGGCCGATCGGGCGGACTTGTGGGGGCGTTCGAGGGCGTGCCGGGGTGGCTGACCTGCCGGGGCCGTGCTGTCCGGCACGGTCATGTGTTCATGCGCCTGTGCACGTCCCTGTTCCTCTGCCTTGCCGCAGCCGTCGCCCTTCCGGCCGTACCGGCCCATGCCGTGTCGGGCCCCACCTGCGCCGGGCCGGACGACCCTCAGTTCCCGATCACCAGCCGGATCCACGGGGGCCCCGACACCTACCGGGCGGGCGGCGGATACGGCGACTTCCTCATCGACCTCACCAACACGACCTCCCGCACCTGCTCCGCCATCCACCCGGTCGTGGTGCTCGTAGACACCCAGCGCACTCTCAGGGCGGACCAGGCCCACATGGAGTTCTACAACGGCTCCGAGGCGCATCCGGTGTCCTTCGAGACCACCGATCAGCAGGAACTCGTCGGTCCCTTCGACGCCGGTCTGCCCGGTTTCACCGTCGGCCCGGGCGAGACCGTCACCGTGACGGTCCGGCTGGAGATCACCTCCGACGCCGTCGCCGACGAGGTCACCGCGACGGCCGCCGTGGTGCAGCGGCACGACGGCGACGGGGACTGGGTCGGCCAGTCCGACGACTACGCGTTCCGCATCGACACGGACCCCGATGACGCCGACACCGGCCCGCACCAACCGAGGCCGCTCCGCGGCCCCCACGGCCCCGGCGACCACGTTCCCGACGAGCTCGCCCGCACGGGCCCGGTCACCCCGCCCGGAGCGCTCGCGCTCGCCGCCGGGCTGCTCGCCACCGGCGGCACCCTGACACTGACCCGCAGACGCGGCTGATGCGAGCCCCCCGACCCGAGCCGCCGGAGTGCTGACCGGCGCGCACGGCGCGCAGGATCTCCATGCCGCCGGCGCCACCCATGTCCCGCCACCCATGTCCCGCCACCCATGTCCTCGGCTCCGTGGCCGAGTTGCCCGCCCTGTTCAGGGAAGCCGGCTGACGGGAATCCGCTTCGACTCCGTCACCGTCGACACCGGCGAGGTCATGGCGCCGCTCGGGCCGTCCGTCAGCTGAACCGGCCACCGGCAAGATCCGGCCTCTGGCTAGGCTGGACTCACGCAAGTACGCGTACGGCAGGAGGCCGAGGCACATGGCAGACCGCAAGCCCATCGAGTCGTGGCTCACCGACATGGACGGTGTCCTGATCCACGAGGGTGTTCCGATCCCCGGTGCCGACGCCTTCCTGAAGAAGCTGCGTGAGTCCGGCCGGCCGTTCCTGGTGCTGACCAACAACTCCATCTACACCCAGCGCGACCTGCACGCCCGCCTGCAGCGCATGGGCCTGGACGTGCCGATGGAGAACATCTGGACGTCCGCCCTGGCCACCGCCCAGTTCCTCGACGACCAGCGGCCCGGCGGCAGCGCCTACGTCATCGGCGAGGCCGGCCTGACCACCGCGCTGCACGACATCGGCTACATCCTGACCGACCACGACCCGGACTTCGTGATCCTGGGCGAGACCCGGACCTACTCGTTCGAGGCCATGACGAAGGCCGTGCGGCTGATCAACGACGGCGCCCGGTTCATCGCCACCAACCCGGACAACGTGGGCCCGTCCGCCGAGGGCGCCCTGCCCGCGACCGGCTCGGTCGCCGCCCTGATCACCGCGGCGACCGGCAGGAAGCCGTACTTCATCGGCAAGCCCAACCCGCTGATGATGCGCGCCGGGCTGAACGCGATCGGTGCACACTCGGAGACCTCCGCGATGATCGGCGACCGTATGGACACCGATGTGCTCGCGGGCCTGGAGGCCGGGATGCGGACGTTCCTGGTGCTCAGTGGTGTCACGCAGGCGGGCGAGATCGACCGCTACCCGTTCCGGCCGTCCCACGTCGTCGACTCGATCGCGGACCTCGTCGAGCGGATCTGAGAGCCCCGTCCGCGAAGCGCCTCCCGTCCACAAACCTCTTCTCACCCGTACGGAGCAGCACCGCACCCCAGCGGATGCGGCCCGGGCCCGTCGGGAGTCTCCTGATGGCGGAGGTTTCACGATGGGTCCATTGCGCCTCACACTCTGCACGGGACTTCTGGCGGCCGCTGCACTCGTCCCGGCGGCCGACGCCGTGGACGGAACGGGCAGGGACGGTCCGCTTCCGCCCGGCCCCCCGGCGGCCCCGGGTGCCCGCGCCGCCGCAGCGCCGTCGAAGCCACCCGCGGCCGCGGCTCCCCCGAGCCCACCACGCACACCACCGGCACTGTTCGTTCCAACCGGCCGGGCCCCCGCACCCGCCGGACCGCCCGCGCCCGGTGCGGCGCACGAGGTGACCGGGCTGGTGCTCGCCGGTGCCGCCGGGGCGGCCGTCCTTCTCCCACGGGCGCGCGGCCGTCGCGACCGCGGGTCGCGCTGAGAGCGGGACCGTCATGTCCGACCACGACGGCACCCGCACCCACTCCCGCTGCACCGGGCGCCTCCTGGCCGGCCTGGCCTGGGTGGTGCTGCTGCTCGGGCTGTGGCTGTGGGGACGCGATCTGGCCGACGTAAGGGAGTCCCTGGCCCCGTCGGCGACCGGGGACATGGCCGCGGCCGGCCGGCCCGCCGCGGACCGGCCGGCCGCGGCGGCCGAATCGCCGGCCGACGCCCCGCCGCGGCGCCTGGACATCCCCGGCCTGGGAGTACGGGCACCCGTGGTGGCCCGCGGCCTGGACGCGCGGGGCGCCGTCGAACCGCCACCGGCGGACCGGTCCGGCACGGTCGGCTGGTACGGCGCCGGAGTGAAACCGGGCGCGTCCGGGACCGCGCTGCTGGTGGGGGACCTCGGCGCCGGAGGCCGGACCGGGGCGTTCGACCGGATCGGCTCGCTGCGTCCCGGTGAGGCGGTCCGGGTGGTCCGCGACGACGGCAGCGTCGCCGACTTCACCGTCGACGACGTCGAGGTCCTGCCCCGCGACGGTCTCGGCGTCCGGCAGGCGTCCGGCGCGCGGCAGCCGGGCCGCGCCGAGCTGCGGCTGATCGGCTGCGGCGCCACCGCCGACCGGGAGAGCGGCGGCTGCACGGCGCACGTGATCGTGTCGGCGCACCTCTCGGGCGCCGGTCAATGAGCCCCCCCGGGCCCGTCGAGAGCCCTCGGACGATCCGTGAGCTGTGACAGCATGGGAACCGGCCGAGTGCACCAAGGGGGATGGCATGTACGGCATGAGGGGGGCCCTCTCGTGTGCCCGTGCGGCGGGGGTCCGGGCGTCCGTGGCGGTGCTGGGGGCGGCACTGCTGGCCGCCGGGTGCACCTCCGGGGGCGATGACAAGGACGACGGCGCCGCGATCACCCAACAGCCCAAGGAGGCCGACCCGTTCTGGGTCAACCCGGACAGCGGCGCGGCCCGTCAGGTCGCCGCCTACCTCAAGTCCGGGAAGAAGGCCGAGGCCGAGCAGATCCGGAAGATCGCCGGGCAGCCGACCGGCGAGTGGATCGGCCCGGAGAACCCCGAGCCGGAGGCCCGCGGTTTCACCGAGGCCGCCGACAAGGCGGGCCGCACCGCGCTGCTCGTCCTCTACAACATCCCGCACCGCGACTGCGGCCAGTACTCGCAGGGCGGCGCCGCCGACGGGGACGCCTACCGCGCCTGGGTGGACGGCGTGGCCCGTGGCATCGGCGACCGCCCGGCCACGGTGGTCCTGGAGCCGGACGCCCTGCTGCACCTGGTGGACGGCTGCACCCCGGAGGAGTTCCAGGACGAGCGCTACGACCTGCTCAAGGGCGCGGTCGAACGGCTCAAGTCCCTGAAGAACACCAAGGTGTACGTGGACGCGGGCAACGCGGGCTGGGGCCACCCGGACCAGATCTTCGAACCGCTGCGCCGCGCGGGCGTGGACCGGGCCGACGGCTTCGCGGTCAACGTCTCCAACTTCTACTCCACCCGGGACTCCCTCGCCTACGGCAGGCAGTTGTCCGCCAAACTCGGCGGCAGGCACTTCGTCGTCGACACCAGCCGCAACGGCAACGGCCCCTACGACGGCGGGGATCCGGGCGAACGCTGGTGCAACCCGCCGGGGCGTGCCCTCGGCGAGACGCCCACGACCAGCACGGCCGACCCGCTCGCCGACGCGTATCTGTGGGTCAAGCGGCCCGGCGAGTCCGACGGCACCTGCAAGGGCGGCCCGAAGGCGGGGGACTGGTGGTCCGACTACGCGCTGAAGCTGGCGAGGGCCAGCGGGTAGATCCGACGGGATCCGACGGGGCGATGCCCCAGGCACTCGACGGGCGCGTAGGCATCTGGCCCTGCGCCTGAACGCGACGACCCCTCAACCGCAGGGATGGCCGAAAAATGATCTTGCCGCCGGGCGTGATGATCTTGAATTATTCCCACAGCCATGTCATGCGCATGCCTATTACAACACCTCCTGCTGATGCGGGTGGGCCTGACCGTCTGCTGACCCTGAGGTGAGCGGGTCGGCTGCGCACACAGACGCTACGTCTCGCGCGGATGGCCCGCTGCCTGTCTGCTCTGCCCTCCCGGAGCCGCGCTCCCCAATCCCGGGTCGTTCATGCTGCACCGAAGTATCAAGTTCGTCCACGCCGCTGTGCTGGTGTTCTCCGCCGTACTCGCCTTTCTGTTCATCCGAGACCTCGACGGGCGCTGGGCCATGGGGCATTCAGCCGTAGTATGGGTGACCGATTCGAACGGTGCGACCAGCGGTGCGGACGTCACCCGCGTGTTGACGGAGTTCGCCGATTCCCACAGGGCGACGATCGCCCGTGAGACCCCCGATCTCAAGGCGCCGTACAGTCGTCGACACCTCTATCTCGCCGCCGGCGGGCCCCGCTCCGACTGGCTGCGCGATGGCTATCCCGCGTTCGACCGCGACTACGGCACCGATGTGCACCCCGTCGCCGAACTCGGCAATCGTGATCCCCGCGGCTACTACTACGTCTTCGGACCGGACCAGGCTGCCGGCGAACTCGTCCAGGTCCTGACGGGCCTCGGATTCGAGGCCGCGGTCTACCACCCCTACTCCATCGAGCAGTTGACTCCGGTATACAGCGGCAGCGCTCTTCTCCACTCCTTCTTCATCGTCGCCCTGGCCGCCGTGACGATGACAGGTGCCGGAGTCATGCTCAGTGCCAAGACCTACGGAGTCCAACGGCTGCAGGGCAGAGGCTTCGGGCGGATACTCCTGCGGGACCTTCGTCAGCTGGCCGTCTTCTGGATGGCCGCCCTCTTGGCCGTGACCGCCCTGGTCCTCCTGCTGCTGGCCTTGTACAACGGGCTGGCCTGGATCGGGACCTTCGCTCTCGTCGCCCTGGGGTTCGCCGCCGGGCTGGGCCTCGTCGCCCTGGCGACCCACGCGATCGTCCTCCAGCTGACCTTCCGGACCGAGCTGCTGCGCGCCCTCAAGGGTGAACTGCCCACACGCACCGCTTCGGTGAGCACCTACCTCGTACGGATTCCCGCCCTGCTGCTCGCGGTGGGTATCACCGGTGACGTCGTCCTGGCGGGCCAGAACATCATGGCCCGTGAATCAAGCATCGAGACCTACCGCCGGATCGGGGACACGACAGCGCTCGCCCTCAACGGCAGTGTCGCAAGCGAGAACGGCTTGAACGAGCTCACCGAGCAGGTGGGGGGGCTGGCTGCGCCAGGCGGACAAGGACGGACGGATTCTTGTCGTCGGACACCGGCATTTCCGGAATTCGGGCAACCGGGATGCACTCCCTGACCGTGATCTTCTTCTGGTCAACGAGTCCTACCTCGCCGCGCAGCCGGTCCTCGACCCGGGCGGTCGACGTCTGCCCGGGACAACAGCCGACCACACCCGGATTCGGCTGCTCGTGCCCGAGGGTCTGAGCCGGTACACCGACCGGCTCGCCGCCATGGTCCCGGAGACGTTGAATCCGAGAGAACCGGACAAGGTCCCCGGCAAGCGGGTATCCGCTCTGAAGATCAAGAACGGTCAACGTTTCTTCACCTACAATCCCCGAGGCCGGCTGCAGAGCAGGACCAACCCCGATGCGGACGAGTCCTTCGTACAAGACCCGGTTCTCATCGTCATTCCCGACGGGTCCCCCTACATGAGCGACCGCGGGTACATGTCCTATGCCTCCCAGCAGAGTCTCGTCTTCAAGGACCCGGACGATGTCACAGCCGGAATCGCGAAGCACCATCTGGAGACATACGTCACCGGCATGAGCCCGGTCGGCCAGAACGCCGCCCTCAACCTCCGCGACCTGGTCGCCGACTTCAGGCTTCAGCTCTTCAACCTGGCGGTGGCGATATCGGTCCTGCTCATTACCGGCGTCGGAGCGTGCGTCGTCCACGCCCGAAAGAACGCACAGAACATCTTTGCCCGGCACATCAGCGGCTGGCGGTTCACCGCCACCCACCGCTCCCTCCTGGCCTTGGAGGGTGTCCTGGCCGCCCTTCTCGCTGTCTGGATGCCGTTCCAGATCTGGCGGGAGAACCAGCAGAACCTGGAGCGTGCGGCCATGCGAGCGGCGCGGCCCACTGCCCCCATCGAGATCACCGGCCTCGGCCTCGCCGCCAATGCCCTACTCGTCGCCGTCGAGGTCACGGCGGTTGTCGTGGCACTGGCGGTCTTCCATCGCCGGATCGTCAAGGAAGGAGCGGCAGAGGCATGACGCCAAACCGTTCTCCCGGAGCCAGCGCATGATCAAGATCGAAAACCTCGGCAAGTCCTACGGCCCCCGCACTCTCTGGTCCGGCCTCGACTTCACCGTCCGGCGCGGTCAGTTGCTTGCGCTGGTCGGCCCGAGTGGCTCCGGCAAGTCGACTCTGCTCAATTGCTTCGGGCTTCTCGACAGCCCCAGTTCGGGAGCGATCCGCCACGAGGGCAAGGACATCACGGGCTTCGGCCCGGGCGCCGCCCGGCGGTACCGGCGCGACGTCCTCGGCTACCTCTTCCAGAACTACGCCCTGATCGAGAACGCGACTGTCGCCGCCAACCTCGAAGTGGCCATGAAGCCGCGCAGGAAGCGGGAGAACTCCCCAACGGTCGCCGACGCCCTCGAACGTGTCGGGCTGGACGGCCGCGAGAAGGAGCAGGTCCACAGGCTCAGCGGCGGTGAACAGCAGCGCGTTGCGCTGGCCCGCCTCATCGTCAAACAACCGGCCCTCGTGCTGGCCGACGAACCCACCGGCGCGCTCGACCACGACAACACCGCCCTCGTGGTGGACATTCTCCGCACGATGAGCGATGACGGCTGCGCCGTGGTCATCGCCACGCACAACGACATTGTCCGAGACCGCTGCGACACCGTACTGACTGTCGGAAGCATGACGGAACCGGAACCCGTCAAGAATAAGGAGCACGCATGAAGATCCGTCTCGCCTGGGCTGTCCCGCTCGGAATAGTCGTCCTTGCCGCCGTCGCGGTCTTCGCCGTCTACGGCACACACGCGTTCACCATCGCCGGGCGGATCGCAGAGATGGTCTTCTGACGGTACAGGGCCCGGGTGCGCGTGTGGCGGCGAGGTGATCCAGGGCCCGCAGCCCTGTGCCCACCCCCGGATCCCGGGGTGGGCACGGGGTCTTCCGCCGCCCACCCCGGTTGGTTCAGGCATTCAGGAACGTGCCGCAGTCTCCGTGCCACTCCACCTGTGGGGCTGTGACCAGCACCAAGTCACAGCCCCACACACGTGTCCAAGCTACGGGACCTTCACCCACTGCGCCTCGCTGGGCGTCCCCTGGTCGTCGTCGGCGAACAGCATGTACCACCCCGACTGCACCAGGTTCCGGCCCTTCGGCACCGTCACCGTGATCTTGTCGCCGGACGTGGTGTAGTCCAGCGCGATCGAGCGCTGGTCGACGTCCGTCACGTGCGTGGAGGCACTCGGGCGGATCAGCCGGACCTTCTTGACCGTCCCGGCGTGCTGCGAGGTGAACGTGCCGGAGGCGCCCCGCGCGATGGTCTGCGGGCCGCCCGACAGTGAGGGCCGAGCGTCCCGGTACAGATACGGCGGCGTGTAGATCTCGACGCGCTGCTCGAACGTGCCGGGCTTGGTGTTGGCCCTGTCGCCGTAGAGCGAGTCGGAGCCGAAGAACAGCACCCGGCCGTCCGGCAGCAGGATCGAGCCGGCGTGGTAGTTGCGGCCCACCAGCGGGTCGGCGACCCGCTTGAAGGTACTGGTCGCCGGGTCGTAGAGCCGGGCCTGGAGGATGTTGGAGTCGCCCCGGCCCCGGTAGTCCTCCGAGCCGCCCGAGACCAGGACGGAGTCGTCGGGCAGGATCGACGTCTGCGGGTAGCGGGTGCCCTTCTCCAGCGCCGGGCCGTCCGTGAAGCGCGGGTTCTTCGACTTCAGGTCGATGATCCGGGTCTTCCGGCTGGCCAGCTCGGACTCGCCCACCCCGCCGCCGCCGATCACCATGAACCGCTCGTCCTGCGCGGGCGGCAGCAGCACCGTGCCGGAGGTCTCCATCATCCGCGCGTCGCTCAGACCGGGCAGCTTGGTGAACTCGTTGCTGTCCACGTCCCAGACGCCCGGGTCGCGGCCCACGTCGGCCGGACCGTACCCCGCGTTGGAGCCGGAGTAGAACAGCTTGCCGTTCCGCAGCAGGAACAGCGCCGGGTAGGTCGGGAACTGGCGGACCTTCGGCGTGTACGTCCACTTCCTGGTCCCGGGGTCGAAGACCTCGTTCTTGCCCGGGACCAGCTGGCCGATGTCGTCCAGGCCGGAGACGCTGAGGATCCTCCCGTCGCTCAGGGTGGCGAGCGTCGGGTACCAGCGGGCCTCGTTCATCGGGTCGACCTTGATGTACTTCTCGGCGACCGGGTCGAACTCGTAGGCGTCCCGGATCCCCTGAAAGTCCTTCTTGTCCAGGGCGAGCTTCTCCGCGATGCCGTAGGTGTTGCGCTCGTCGTCGCCGGACAGCCCCTGGATCCGGTAGTTGTCCTGGCTGCCCGTCTCGTACCGGGCGCCGCTCTTCTGCGCCTCGACGTAGATGCGGCCCAGGCCCGGGGTGTTGCCCAGGAACCGGCCGGCCTTGTCGAAGTTCTTCTTGGCGCGCGGCACCAGCACCGGGTCCTTGGAGACGAACGTCCTGCCGTTCTCCTTCCCGGTGAACGTCGTGCCCGCGGGCAGCGTGATCGGCTTGTCCGGGTTCTCGTTGTGGACGATCATCAAGCCGCCGGCCTTGGTGACGTCGCCCTGGAGCTTCTCGTAGCGCTTGGTGCCGCCGGCGATCAGGATGTTGCCGTCGGCGAGCTGGGTGTGGCCCGTGCAGAACAGGTCCTCGGGCGTGGGCACCTTCTTGATCGTGCCCTTGACCGGGTCCCAGATCCGGGTGTCGAACCGCCGGGCGTCGAAGTTCTTCTTGTTGTTGCCCGAACCCGCGACCATCAGCACCTTGCCGGTGTGCAGCAGCACGGCGTGGATGGTGTTCTGCCGGTACTCCTCGGGGAACTCGACGATCTCCCAGTGGCCGTTCTCGGCCTTGTACTCCGGCTTGTTGATCTTGTACTCGTGATAGCGCTCCGTGCCGAAGCGGTAGAGCCACGGCCCGTTCATCCCGGCCAGAGCGACTACCACCACCGCGCCGATCCCGAGCCGTCGGGCGCGCCGGAGGCCGGCCTGGTCCTTCATTCCTTACGTCCCCCCAGTCCACCGAGGGCGATCTCCATGGTGTGCTCGCCCGTCGCCGCGTCCTTTCCGGCCCAACTCGGCCCCTGCCTGCCCGCGTTGCCCGGTCCCTGGCCCGGCGGTACCTCCGCCGCCGGGACCGGCGTCCCCTGGGCCGGTGTGTGCGCCCGGTCCGGGTGCGCCGGGACCGCGGCCGGCGGACGGGGCGCGGCGGACGCGGTCGCCTGCCGGCGCCGCTCCTGCCGCAGGGTCCACCGCCAGGCGAAGATCGGTGCGGCGGTGACGAGCATGGCGAAGACTGCCCAGGTGACCATCGCCGGGTGGGAGTGCCCGAGGGCGAAGCCCGCGACGAGCGAGCCGCCGAAGACCAGGATGAAGAACCAGTGGATGCGGAACGTCCCGAACAGGGTGTCGGGGCTCGCCGACTCGCCCTTCGGGGTCACCACGAACTTGCTCTTGCGGCGCAGCGCGGCGTCCATCAGCGAGCGGGCGTAGATCGGCGCCGACAGCGCCGACATCACCATGCCGGCCACTCCGCCGGAGCCCTCCGGCTCGTGCGGTGAGACGTTGTGGCGCCGGTTCCAGACGTACAGGCCGATCTGGAGCGCGGAGGCGTTGCCGTACAGCATCAGCCACACGGTCGGGTCGATGTTCACGCCCGAGGCGCCGAGGCCCAGGAACAGCGCGCAGCTCAGCGCCGCCAGGATCCAGTTGAGGGCGGACATCGGATAGAAGATGATCATCATGGTGTAGTTGAAGAGCCTGCCCGCGGGCAGGGTGCCGAAGCCCTTCCAGTACTGCTTGAGGATCGTCTCGTAGGTGCCCCGTGACCAGCGCAGCTGCTGGGTGAAGAAGTCGGTCCAGGCGTTCGGGCCCTCGCCGACCGCGAGCACGTCCGGGGTGTACACCGACTTCCACTTGCGGCCGGTCGCCGGGTTCTTGGCGCGGTGCATCTCGAAGCCGGTGGCCATGTCCTCGGTGATCGAGTCGTACAGTCCGCCGATCTGCTTGAGCGCCTTGATCCGCACGGCGTTCGAGGTGCCGACGAACATGGGCGCGCCGTAGCGGTTGCCGGCCCGCTGGATCAGCGCGTGGAACAGGAACTGCTGCGACTCGGCGGCCTTGGTGACGAACGTGTCGTAGTTGCCGTAGACCTGCGGGCCGATCACGAAGCCGACGTCCGGGTCGCGGAAGTAGCCCAGCATCCGCTCCAGGTAGTTGGGCAGCGGCACGTGGTCGGTGTCGACGGAGGCGAAGAAGTCGTACTCGTCGCCGTGCGCCTGGAGCCAGGCGTTGTAGTTGCCGTGCTTGGTCTTGGCGCGGTGCGGGCCCTTGGCCTGGTTCCAGCGCTCGACGCCCTTGCGGCTGAAGTGGTGCACGCCCAGGCGCGCGCAGACCTCCTTCACCTCCGGGTCGTCGCCCTCGTCGAGCAGCCAGATGTGCAGCAGGCCCCGGTGGCGCAGCAGCACGGCGGCCTCCAGGGTCCTGGTCACCATCTCCAGCGGTTCCTTGCCGGGCACGAAGGAGGTCAGGAACGCGACCCGCGTGCCGCTCTGCGGCACCACCGGGACCGGGTCGCGGGCGACCAGAGTGGCGTGCGCGTTGGACAGCACGTTCATGCAGCGGAAGAACTCGATCAGGCCGATCGAGACCAGCATCACCATGTCGAGCGCCGGCAGGAAGTCGTAGGCCGGGTAGTCGCGTACGGTCCAGTGCGTGGGCTGGAGCAGCCAGGCCAGCAGGACCAGCGACAGCAGCGGCGCGGCGGCGAGCATCAGCGCGACCCGGATGCGGTGCGGCTCCTGCGAGATCAGCGAGCGGTACTGCACCGTGTACGGCTTGTCCGGGTCGGGCTCGGTGAGAGGGCCGGCGAGCCGGCTGTAGTGCTCGTAGTCGTACTTCGGCAGGGACTTCTTGATTCTGCGGAAGGTCCCCGTGGTGCCGGTGCGGTGTCCCGGCACTCTCAGCCGGGTCGTCTCAGAAGGATCGGATTCGTGCCGGGCGCCCGTCGGCGTCGACGTCATGACTCATCCCCCCACACGCATGCGAGCGCGTGTTCGTCGGTTCCTTCGCCCGTTCGAGGCCCCCCTCGGCCCGTGACGGACGTGTGCGTGCCGGCCGCGGATCACCTGGTCGTCGGTCCCACCCCGGAGACACGGCGTCGCGGCCCACCGGTTGTCCGGCCGCCCCGTGGCAGCCGTCGGCGCGCGGGAGTCACGGCTCACCGCGCCGCCGGACAACCGGCTCCTACAACCCCCCAACACCCCCCAACATCCCTCGCACCCCCCAAGTGCCGCCAAAGAGGCGGCAGTTCGACATCCAGGGTTCTACGGTGCTCAGCATGATCGCAAGACGCGAAACTCGGAGTTTACCGGCCATACGCGCGCATTGCGGGAAGAACGTGCATCGAGGGGGTTCGGGTCGCCAAAACGCGAAGGCGAGCCCGGTCCTGAGGGACCGTGCTCGCCTTCGTCGTGGTGCGCCGCCAGGGACTCGAACCCCGGACCCGCTGATTAAGAGTCAGCTGCTCTAACCAACTGAGCTAGCGGCGCCTGCTGACGTCGTTCACTTTACATGACCTGCGGGGGCCTCCCGACCACCCGTGCCCGGCCGCCCATGCCCGGCCGCCAGGGGGGGCGAGCCGCCCTGTACATCATTCGGACCGTCAATGTTCGCGCCCGGTGGACAGTTGTGGCAATGATCAACGTGCACAGATCCGGACATACACCTATGAAGTGTGAGGAAGATCGCATGAGGTCTCCGGTGTTCGAGGACATCGACCCCGCGGGCGACTGCGACTGCCCCCGGTGCGTGCCCGGACGCGGCCTCTTCCGCTCCCCGGCCGCCCGCACCCCGGCCCGTCCGGCCGCCGCGCACCGGGCGCTGGTCGTGGCGGCCGTCACCGCCGCGGCCCTCGGCGCGGGCCAGGCGGTACCGGCGGCGGCAGCCATCCACAGCGCGGGCCGGACGCCCGGCCTGCGGGCCGACCAGTCCCGGGGCGGCGACTCCGGGACCCCGCAGGGCGGCGTGAGCGCGCTGTTCGGGCCGGACGGGACGGACCGGCCGGTCAAGGAGGAGGAGCCGCTCGCGATCGGCGCCACCACCCGGTCGCTGATCGTCGGCCGGGCCAAGAAGTGGCTGGACGCGCGGGTGCCGTACGACATGAGCCGCTTCTGGCGCGACGGATACCGCCAGGACTGCTCGGGCTACGTCTCGATGGCCTGGAACCTGCCGCGCAACGAGTGGACGGGCAGTCTCGGCAAGTACGCGGTGCGGATCACCAAGGACCAGCTCCAGCCCGGCGACATCCTGCTCTTCCACAACCCCGCCAACCCCCAGAAGGGCTCGCACGTGGTGCTCTTCGGCGGCTGGAAGGACCCGCGGCACATCTCGTACCTCGCCTATGAGCAGGTGCCGCCGCACACCCGCCGCATCACCACCCCGTACGCCTACTGGACCAACTCCAAGCGGTACGTCCCCTACCGCTACAAGGGCCTGACCCGGGACCTGGCCGCCCCCGCCGCGCCCCCGCCCGCGCCGTACCCGGGAGCGGCGTACTTCGGTCCCGGCGCCGACAACCCGCATGTCGCCCGCCTCGGCCGGATGCTCGCCGCCCGCGGCGGCGCCTCCTACTACGCCAAGGGGCCCGGCTCGCGCTGGTCGGAGGCGGACCGGCGGGCCACCCGGGCCTTCCAGCGGGCCCAGGGCTGGACCGGGGCGGCCGCGGACGGGCTGCCGGGGCCCGGCACGTGGCGGCTGCTGGTGACCGGGAAGGGCAAGGACATCAAGGCCGCGGCCCCCGCCTCGCACGGGGTGCCCGCCTATCCGGGACGGGAGATGTTCCGGCCCGGCGCCGAGAACCGCCACGTCACCGAGCTGGGCCGGCAGCTCGTGCGGAAGGGGTACGGCCGGTTCTACCGGAACGGGCCGGGGCCGCGCTGGTCGGACGCGGACCGGCGGGCCGTCGAGGCCTTCCAGCGCGCCCTGGGGTGGCGGGGCGGCGCGGCGGACGGCCTGCCGGGGCCGGACACCTGGCGCCGGCTCTTCGCATGACCGCGGTCCCCGCGGGGCCGCCGACCCACCGTACGAACGTCTGAACCATCTGGCGCGGAGGCTGGAGGCAGGTATGAGTACGACCACGTCCCCCACACCCGAATCCGAGGGGCGCGAGGCGACGATGGCGCCGGACGGCCGGGCGGGCCGCTGTGTCCCCCGGCTCATCCAGAACGAGTCGACCACCGAGATCCCCGTCCATCTGCTGTTCCGCGACGAACCCGGTCCGGCCCCGCTGCCGGCCAGGCCCACGGTGGTGGGCAGCAGGAAGGGCACGGGCGAGCAGCCGCGGCTGGGGCGCGGGCGCCGGGTGCCCGCGCCGGCCCGCCCGGTGCCGGAGGTGGACCCCGAACTGGCGGAGCACCCGGCGCGCGTGCTGCCCGGCGCGGCCGGGGTGCTGGCCGGGGCCTGCGGGGCGGCGGGCTGTGTGCTCACCTCGTGGTGGGCCGGCGTCCTGCCGGACGTCGCGGCGCAGGCGCTGCGGCTGCCGGAGCCGGCGGGCGCCGGACTCGGCGGACCGCAGTGGGCCGCGTACGCCGGGGCGGGAGCGCTCGCCCTGTTCGGCTTCGGCGGACTGGCCCGGGGCGGGACCGGGCGGGCCTGGGTGCTCGGCCTGTTCGGCCGCTACCGGGGGACCGTCCGGCGCACCGGGCTGCTGTGGCTCAATCCGCTGATGCCGCGCCGCCCGATCGACGTCAGGCTGCGGCACTGGCGCAGCGAGCCGATGCCGGCCGCCGATCCGGGCGGGGTCGCGTTGCGGGTGGTGGTGCTGGTGGTGTGGCGGGTGCGGGACACCGCGCGGGCCACACTCGCGATCGACGACCACGAGACGTATCTGCGCGAGTGCGTCGAGGCGGCGCTGGCCCGGGTGCCGGTGGACCCGCCGGGTGCCGCGCGGGGCGGGGCGGCCCCCGCGGACACGCTGACCCGGCTGGTGGCGCGAGAGGTGGCGCCGGTCGGTCTCGAGGTGTTCTCGGTGCGGCCGGTCCGCGTCGAGTACGCGCCCGAGGTCGCCGCCGCCATGCACCGGCGCAGCGTCGCCGCACTGGACGCGCGGCACCGGGCGACCATGCTCACTTCGGTGGTGGACTCGGTGGAGGACACGGTGACCCGGCTGACCACGCGGGGTCTTGTCGATCTCGACGACTACGAACGCAAGCTGCTGGTACGGGACTTGACGGTGGCGTTCTGCGCGGGAGGCCGGGAACCGGGGTCGTGACGGGCGCGGGGGAGGTCCCACCTTTGGTATGGACATGTTCAAGTAACGGCAATAGCCTGAACTTGGTCTAGACCTGCACAGCTCACTGAACCTCCCCCACGTCTCCAGGAGCGGCAGTATGCGCACCAAGGCCAAGATCTCCGCAGCCGTGCTCGGCATCGCGACCGCCGGAGCCTTCGTGCTCTCCACCGGCGGCGCGAGCAGCCACGGCTACACCGACCTGCCCATCAGCCGGCAGAAGCTCTGCAACAACGGGACCGTCGCCAACTGCGGCGACATCCAGTGGGAGCCGCAGAGCGTCGAGGGGCCCAAGGGCTTCCCGGCCTCCGGGGCGTCCGACGGGCAGCTCTGCTCCGGGAACAACACCCGGTTCAGCCAGCTCGACAGCCCCAAGACCCCCTCGGGCGGCGCCTGGCCGACCACCAAGGTCAACGGCGGCCAGAGCTACACCTTCCGCTGGCAGTTCACGGCCATGCACGCCACGACGGACTTCAAGTACTACGTGACCAAGCAGGGCTGGAACCAGAACCACGCCCTGACCCGCGCCGACCTGAACACCACCCCGTTCCTGACGGTGCCCTACAACGGACAGCGCCCGCCGTCCACCCTCAGCCACAGCGGCAACCTGCCCAGCGGGCTGAGCGGCCACCACGTCATCCTCGCGGTCTGGACGATCGCCGACACGGGCAACGCGTTCTACGCCTGCTCCGACGTCACGTTCTGAGCGCGGATCTGAGCATTCCCTGAGCCGCCGGGCCGGCCGGCGTGGGTAGATTCCCCCCACGCCGGCCGATCGCGGCGGCACCGGAGTTCGGGGGATGTCATGGAAGCGTTGTTCTACGTCGTGCCGCTGCTCATGATCGGCGCCGCGGTCTTCATGCTGACCAGGGTCCTCCGCCGGGCCCGGGAGGTGCGCGGCGCCTGGGGCAGCGGGCTCACGGCCGAGGCGCGGTGTCTGCGGACGTACACCACGGCCGGCGGCGGGGAGAGCATGGTGAGCACGACGCTGCACCACGTCTATGAGTTCACCACGCGTGACGGCCGCAGCGTCCGCTTCGAGGAGAGCAACGGACCCGCGACGGTCGTCGAGGGCGACATCGTCACCGTGCACTACGTGGCGGAGCGGCCGGAGCGGGCGACGGCCCACGCCCCGGCGCACGGGAAGCTCGCGGCGGAGTCGGGCTGCCTGCTGGCTTTCCTGGGCGTGTTCATCACCGGCTGCGTGATCTTCATGGTCGTCGTCCACGCGTCCTTCTCGGCGGTGGACGGCTTCCTGCCGTAAACACACGAAAAGGGCCCCTCGTGATCACGAGGGGCCCTTCATCCGTGCGCCGCCAGGGACTCGAACCCCGGACCCGCTGATTAAGAGTCAGCTGCTCTAACCAACTGAGCTAGCGGCGCATGACTCCCGCCGTCCGCTTCCCGCGGCCGGCGACGAAGAAAATACTACCTGGTCCTCGGGGGTGCTTCGACCACCCCGGAGGCCGGGGGCGCCGCGGCGGCCCGGAAGACCGCCGGCGCCCCCGGAGCGGCCCCTACAGAACGGCGCTCAGGAACTCCCGGGTCCGCTCGTGGTCGGGGTCGCCGAAGAGTTTCCGGGGCGGCCCGGACTCGATCACCCGGCCCGAGTCGAACATCAGCACCTGGTCGGAGATGTCCCGGGCGAAGTTCATCTCGTGGGTCACGCACAGCAGTGTGATGTCGGTGGTGTGCGCGATCTCCCTCAGCAGGTCGAGCACACCGGCCACCAGTTCCGGGTCCAGGGCCGAGGTCACCTCGTCCAGGAGCAGGATCTCCGGCCGCATGGCGAGCGCCCGGGCGATCGCCACCCGCTGCTGCTGGCCACCGGACAGCTGGGAGGGATGGGCGTCGGTCTTGTCCGCGAGTCCGACAAGGCCGAGGAGTTCCCGGGCCCGCTCCTCCGCCTCGTCGCGGCCGATCCCGAGCACGTTGACGGGCGCCTCCGTGATGTTCTGGAGCACCTTCATGTTCGGGAACAGGTTGAACTGCTGGAAGACCATCCCGATCTTCCTGCGGATCCGGCGCAGATGCCTCTCGTCCGCCGGCCGCAGGGTCCCGTCCGGGCCGGGCATGTGGGACAGCGGCTCGCCGTCCACGTGGATCACGCCGCCGCTGACGCGCTCCAGCGTCATCAGCAGCCGCAGGATGGTCGTCTTGCCCGAGCCGCTCGGCCCGATCAGCGTCACGTGCTCACCGCGCCGGACGGCGAAGTCCAGCCGGTCGAGCACGACGTGATCACCGAAGCGCTTGACCACCTGGTCGAAGCGGACCAGATCCGCGGGCGGCGCGTCCGGCGTCACGTTCTCGGGCGCCTGCGGCGGCGTCTTCTGCAAAGGGTCAGTGGCCAAGGCGCTTCTCCAGCTTTCTCATCAGAAGCGAGGTCGGATAGCTTGCCGCCAGGAAGAACAGGCCCGCGAGGGTGAACGTCTCGGCGTAGGTGAAGTGGTCCGCGCCGTACTCCCGGGCCTTGGCGACCATCTCCTGGACCGTGATGACGGCCAGGAACGGGGTCTCCTTGAACATCGAGATCCCGTAGTTGCCCAGCGCCGGCAGCACCTTGCGCACCGCCTGCGGCAGGATCACCGCCTGCCAGGTGCGGCGCGGCGACATGGACAGCGCCCGGCAGGCCTCCCACTGGCCCTTCGGCACGGCGTCGATGCCCGCCCGGTACACCTCCGACAGGTAGGAGGCGTAGTGGATGCCGAGCACCGCGACGCCGATGGTCAGCGGATCGACCGTGTCGAAGACCGCGTAGGCGCCGACCAGCTGCACCAGCAGCGGGGTGGACCGGACGAACTCGGTGACCGCCCGCACCGGCACGGTGACCAGCCGCGTCGGCACCCGCCCGGCCACGGCCGCGAGCAGGCCGAGCACGGCGGCCACCGCGGTGCCGAGGACCGTGGCCAGCAGCGTGGTCAGAAAGCCGTGCCACAGCAGCGGCAGCGAGTCACGGACCGCGTCCCAGTCCCATGCGTAGCTCACGAGGCGCCTCCCGCCGTCCCGGGCTCGCGCGCGGGCCCGGCGCCGCGGCGGCGCAGCAGCGAGCGGCGGTCCGTGCGCAGGCCGAGCCGCGACTTGGCGTGCCGCTCCAGGGCGTTCATCAGCAGGGTCAGCGCGTAGGCGAGGACGAAGTAGATCACCAGCAGGGTCAGATACGCCCAGGTGGTCGCGCCGGTGCGGTCACGCATCTGCTGGACCACCGTCGTCAGGTCGGCCGCGGAGATCAGCCACAGCAGCGGGGTGCACTTCAGCAACTGGATCAGCAGGTTCGTGAACGAGGGGATCATCTGCACCCACGCCTGCGGCAGGATCACCCGGCGCATGCGCTGCAGGGGCGTCATGTTCAGTGCGACGGCGGCCTCCCACTGTGCCCTGGGCACGGCGTTCAGCGCGCCGCGCACCACCTCGGAGCCGTAGGCGCCGTAGTTCATGCCGAACGCCACCACACCGCAGAACAGCGGTGACAGCTCGTACCCGGCCAGCAGCGGGAAGGCGTAGTACAGCCAGAAGAGCTGGACGTACAGCGAGGTGCCGCGCAGGAACTCCACGACCACCCGCGACACGCCCCGGGCGAGCGGAAGCCTGCTGCCGGCCGCGAAGCCGAAGACGAAGGACAGGGCGAGCGCGACGACCGATCCGAGGACCGTGGCCTCGACCGTCACCAGGAGCCCCGACCACACGGTGGAGATGTGGTCGAAGAAGTACGAGTAGAAGTCAGCCATGGGCAGGCGACCCCGTCAGTCCTTGCACAGGTCGGCGGTCTTCAGGTCCGCCGGCGGGATCGTGTCCTTGCCGAACCCGTACTCCCCGACGAGCCGCACGTACCGGTCCGGATCCGAGGTGATCTTCTTGAGCTGCTCGTCGAAGGCGTCCCGGAGTTCCTCGCTGCCCTTGCGGAAGACGGCGCCGCCCGGGCTGTACTGCTTCACGCCGTTCACCACCGGCACGAACGACTCGGTGACCTCGACCTTCGGGTTGGTCCTGGCCAGCCAGCGCAGCGAGATGCCCGTCAGCACGAAGGCGTCGATCCTGCCCTGCGCGACCGCGTCCGCGCCGTCCTGCGGCTTCTGCAGCGTCCGTATGCCGCTCTCGGAGATCCCGGCGGCGGTGACGTAGCCCTTCTCCACCGCGCCCGACATCACGCCGAGGGTCGCCCCGGCCGCCTTGGCGGAGGCGAGGTCGGTCAGGTTCCCCGGGTTGCCCTTCTTCACCATCATCGCGGTGGGCGAGACGAACTCCGGCTCGGAGAACAGTGCCTTTTGGCAGCGCTCCGGGATGATGGCCATGCCCGCGCTGATCACGTCGTACTTGCCGGCCTGGAGACCGGGGATCAGGCCGTCCCACTCGGAGAAGGCCGGCTTCAGCTCGTCCACTCCCAGCGCCTTGAAGATCTCTCTGTGCAGCGTCGGCGCCTCGCCCTTGAGCTGCCCGCCCTCCTCGAAGCCGTACGGGGCCTCGTTGGCGTAGGCCACCTTCACATAGCCCTGTTTCCTCAGTTGTTCCAGCTTCGAGCCCTTGCCGTCGCCGCTGTCCGTCCTGCTGCACGCGGCCAGCAGCCCGGGGACGGTGAGCATGCCGCCCACGGCCGCCGTCCTGGTCAGAAAGCCCCGGCGGGACAGGTTGGGGAACTCGGACACGGATACTCACCCTCCAAGAGGGCCTCGTCGGCTCGGGCCCTTCGCGGACAGTGGTGGCGCCTGCCCGCTCTGGGTGGTCTATGCGGGTGGACTCGGGGATGTGATCCAACGGTGTCCGGGGAGATACCGTTCCGTGTCCGGGCGCGGAGCCACCACGGGGAATCCGACGGTCACTCCGATCCCGGGCGATCTCACCTTCCGGCGGGCGTGAGCCGGGTCGCCGGCCCCGCCTCGTACAGCGCGTGGGCCGCCCGCAGCACCAGGTCGTCGCGGTGCCGCGCGGCCACGATCTGGAGACCGACCGGCAGCCCGTCCTCGTCGCTGCCCACGGGCACGGACGCCGCCGGCTGCTGGGTCATGTTGAACGGGTACGTGAACGGCGTCCACCCGGTCCAGCGCCGGTGCCCCGAGCCCTTCGGCACCTCCGCGCCCGCCTCGAACGCCGTGATCGGCAGCGTCGGCGTGACCAGCAGGTCGTAGCCCTGGTGGAAGTGGCCCATGGTGCGGCCGAGTTCCATGCGCACGTCCACGGCGGCCAGGTAGTCGAGCGCCGACAGCCGGGCGCCGGCCGCGCAGATCTCCCGCAGCCCCGGATCCAGCAACTTCCGCCGCTCGGGCCCCAGATGCTGCACGACACGGGCCGCGCCGCTGAACCACAGGGTGTGGAAGGCATCCACCGGTTCCGCGAAGTCCGGGTCGTCCTCGGTGACGTACGCGCCGAGATCCGCCAGCCCCGCCACCGCCCGGCGCACCGCCGTGGCGACCGCCGGACGCACCGGCACCTGTCCGCCCAGGGACGGCGAGTAGGCGACCCGCAGCCCCCGCACCCCGCCGGCCAGCGCCTGAGTGAACGAGCCGGGGGCCGGTCCGAGCGCCGACCAGTCCCGCGCGTCGGGCACCCCGATCACGTCGAGCAGCAGCGCCGCGTCCGCCGCGTCCCGGGTCATCGGACCCACGTGCGACAGCGTGCCGAAGGCGCTGGGCGGATACAGCGGGACCCGGCCGTACGTCGGCTTCATCCCGAAGATCCCGCACATCGCGGCCGGGATGCGCACACTGCCGCCGCCGTCCGTGCCCAGCGACAGCGGGCCCGCGCCGAGCGCCACGGCCGCCGCGCTGCCACCGCTGGAGCCGCCCGCGGTGCGCGACGGGTCGTACGGGTTGCGGGTGACGCCGGTCAGCGGTGAGTCGGTGACGCCCTTCCAGCCGAACTCGGGGGTCGTGGTCTTGCCGAGGAAGACCGCGCCGTGCTCGCGCAGCCGGGCCACCGAGGGGGCGTCCTCGTCCCAACGGCCGTCCTCCGGCACGGTCCTGGAACCGCGCAGGGTCGGGTGGCCGCGCAGCAGCAGGATGTCCTTGACGGTCACCGGCACCCCGTCCAGCAGCCCCGACGGGCTTCCGCGCCGCCACCGGTCCGCCGACTCCCGGGCCCGCGCCAGGGCGTCCTCGGCGGTGATCCGGACGAACGCGTTCACCTCCGGCTGGATCCGCTCGGCCCGCTCCAGGGCCGCCCGGGTGGCCTCCACGGGGCTGAACTCGCCCTTGCGGTAGCCGGCGAGCAGTTCTCCCGCGGTCAGCTCGGTGATCTCGGTCATCGCGCCTCCAGACAGGGGTCAGTGTCCCGGTACGTACCCGCGCCGCTTGTCGACGACGTTCGGCAGCGGCTCGCCCGCCTCCCAGCGGCCGTACAACTCGACGAACTGGGCCGACAGTTCGTCCCGCCAGCCGACCGTGTCACCGCTCATGTGCGGGGACACGACCAGGCCCGGCACCCGCCACAACGGGCTTTCGGGGGTGAGGGGTTCGTCCTGGAAGACGTCCAGGGCGGCGCCCGCGATCCAGCGGTCCGCGAGCGCCCGGACGAGCGCCTCCTCGTCGACGAGCTGCCCCCGGCCGACGTTGACGAAGCGCGCCGAGGGCTGCATGAGCCCGAACCGGCGGGCGTCGAACATGCCGCGGGTCTCCTCGGTCAGCGGGGCCGCCGCGATCACCCAGTCGGCGCGGGCGACGAGCCGGTCCAGGTCCTCCGGGCCGTGCACACCGGCGCGCGCGGCACGGCCGACGACCGCCGCCCGCACCCCCAGCGCGCCCAGCGTGCGCGCGATCGCCCGGCCGATCGGCCCGGAGCCCACGACACACGCGCGCGTACCGGCCACCCGTTGCGACTCGCGGTGCCGCCACCGGCCCTCGCGCTGGAGGTCCAGGGTCCGCGGCAGGTCCTTGGCCAGGGCGAGGACCAGCGCGGCGACGTACTCGGCGATCGGCTCGTCGAAAACGCCCCGGGCGTTGGTCACCACCGCGGGGGACGCCGCGAGTTCCGGACACATCAGATGGTCCACACCCGCGCTCGCCGTGTGCACCCAGCGCGGCCGCGGCCCCTCGCCCGGCCAGGCGTCCCGCACCGCGGTGGAGGCGAAGTCCCACACGAGCAGCACGTCCGCTTCGGGCAGCCGCGCGGCCAGCCCGGCCGCGTCCGTGCGCACGATCCGGGCGCGGCCGGTGAGCCGGCCCAGACGCGGCGGCGGATCGGCGTCCAGGACGAGCAGGACGGGGACACTCATGGCGAGCCGTTTCTCGAAAGGGGCGGCCGTCTGACGTGCACGGATTGACCACGCTCGCACCCGAATCCACCGACGTCAACACGGGGGCCGGCACGGACGGTTGCTCTCCGCTGCCCCACCGTGTCGTTCGCCTGCCGTCGGCGGCGCCCCTCCGTCTCCCGCACGTGAGGCAGGTGGCTGCCATGGACACCACGAACGACATGAACGGCACGGGGGATCTCCTTCCCCGGCGGACCCCGCCCGCAGCGCGGAGCTCCGTCGGCGGGATCGCCGGCGAGCGCGCCCTGCGCGCGGCGACGACACGGGCGGGCGCGGTGGCCGCGGTCACCACGTCCGGGAGACCTACGACGTGATCCCGCAGCCGGAGGCCGGACCGCGCATACCGGTGATCTCGGCCAACCAGGTCACGATGTGGGCTGCCCCGCGCCGGCTGGGTACCCGAGCCGTAGGGCCGTACCAGGCGCTGCCGTCCGGTGTGCTCCCGCGCCGTCCGGGCCGCGGCACGAGGACGGCGCCTGGCCCGTACCGTTCGACGAACCGCAGGAAGGCAGGCCATGACCGCACTCGGATTCCTCTACCCGGGCCACTCCGCAGAGGACGACTATCCGCGCATCGAGCAGCTCCTGGGCAGCGACATCCGGGTGGATCTGGTCCACACCGACATCGGCGAGGACGCCTACCGGGTGGACACGCTGTACGAGATGGGCGCGCCCGAGCGGCTCGCCCGGGGCGTCGAGGGGCTGCGGCTGTCCGGCGCGGAGGCGGTGGTGTGGGCGAGCACCGGCGGCGGCTTCGTACGCGGCTGGGAGGGCGCGCACGAGCAGGTCCGCGAGCTGGCCCGGGCGGCGGGCACGCCGGCCTCCTCGACCTCGTTCGCCTTCGTGCACGCGGCGGCCGAGGTCGGCGCCCGCCGGGTCGCGGTCGCGGCGACGTATCCCGAGGACGTCACCGGCCTGTTCACGGACTTCCTGCACGCGGGGAAGGTGGAGGTGGCCGCCGCCCGCAGCGCCGGGATCGTCACCGCCGCCGAGGCGGGCACCTGGGGCGAGGCGGAGATCCTGGCCCTGGCGCGCGAGGCGGACGTCCCCGAGGCTGACGCGGTCCTGCTGCCCGACACCGCCCTGCACACGGTGTCCCACCTGCCCGCCCTGGAGAAGCAGCTCGGCAAGCCCGTCCTCACGGCGAACCAGGTGACCGTCTGGGAGGCGCTGCGGCTCACCGACCGCCGCGTCAACGCCCCCGCTCTGGGCGCGCTGTTCACACGGGAGCCGATCGTCCAGGTGTGACACCGGCGCGGTTGCGGTCGCGGTCACGCGGGCGGACCCTTGAAGTGTCCGGCGGTGCAGCGAGAACGCCCGGGGCCCGGGACGACCGAGCGCCCCCGCCTTCCTGTGTCATCCCCCTGGTTGGTGTCCCCCGGCAACGGCCCGTCGTCGCCGCCGTCGTCCAGCTTTCGACGCGGAGGTGACCCAGGTGAAAGCCGTCGTCTACGAAAAGCCCTTCAACGTCACGGTGAGGGACGTCGACGATCCCCAGATCCAGCACCCGAACGATGTGATCGTAAGGGTCACGTCCACCGCGATCTGCGGGTCCGACCTGCACATGTACGAGGGCCGCACGGCCGCCCAGTCCGGCATCGTCTTCGGCCACGAGAACCTCGGCATCGTCGAGGAGATCGGGGACGGCGTGACGTCGCTGTCCCGGGGCGACCGGGTCGTGATGCCGTTCAACGTGGCCTGCGGGTTCTGCAAGAACTGTCTCGCCGGGAAGACCGGGTTCTGCCTCACGGTGAACCCCGGCTTCGCCGGAGGCGCCTACGGATACGTGGCGATGGGCCCCTACACCGGCGGCCAGGCCGAGCGGCTGAGGGTGCCGTTCGCCGACTTCAACTGCCTGAAGCTGCCGCCGGGCGAAGAGTTCGAGACGGACTTCGTCCTGCTCGCGGACATCTTCCCGACCGGGTACCACGGCTGCGAACTCGCCCAGGTGAAGCCCGGCGAGTCCGTCGCCGTCTTCGGCGCCGGACCGGTGGGCCTCATGGCCGCCTACTCGGCGCTGCTGCGCGGCGCGTCGAAGGTGTTCTCGGTCGACCGGGTGCCCGAGCGGCTCGCCAAGGCGGAGGAGATCGGGGCCATTCCCATCGACTTCACCAAGGGCGACCCGGCCGAGCAGATCAAGGAGATGACCAACGGCGAGGGCACCGACAAGGGTGTGGACGCCGTCGGCTACCAGGCCCAGTCGCACAAGGACGTCAGCCACGAGGAGCCCGCCGTCGTCCTGAACACGCTCGTCATGACGGTGCGGCCCACCGGCATGCTCGGCGTGCCGGGTCTGTACGTGCCCTCCGACCCGGGCGGGCCCGACGAGCACGCCAAGCACGGCCAGCTGCTGGTCTCCATCGGCAAGATGTTCGAGAAGGGTCAGCAGATGGGCACCGGCCAGTGCAACGTCAAGCAGTACAACCGGCAGCTGCGCGATCTGATCATGGCCGGGCGCGCCAAGCCCAGCTTCGTGGTCTCGCACGAGCTGCCGCTGGCCGACGCGCCCCAGGCGTACCAGAAGTTCGACAAGCGGATCGAGGGCTACACCAAGGTGGTCCTGCACCCGGGTCACGCGCTCGCGGCGTGAACACGGTCTGAGACAGCCGTCACGGGGGCCTCTGCCCCGGACACCTCACGGGGTCCGGGGCAGAGCCCCGTGGCGGTCCCTTCGAAGCGGGCGAGACGGGCGGGTGGGCAAGGAACAAACGGCAGCGGTGCCCTGTTGACCCCGATCAGGAAAGTGAACGGTCAACCAGCTGGAGGCATCCGTGGCGGGAGACGAGATCAAGGGCACCACACACGGGACCGCCCCGGTGCCCCTGTCCGTACTGGACCTGGTGACCGTGGGCGCGGGCCACACCGCCACCGACGCGCTGCGCACCAGCGTCGCCCTGTCGAAGACCGCGGAGTCCCGCGGCTACCACCGCTACTGGGTCGCCGAACACCACTCGATGCCGGGCGTCGCCTCCTCCTCCCCGGCCGTGATCCTCGCCCACCTCGCCGCCCACACCGACCGCATCCGCCTCGGCTCCGGCGGCGTCATGCTGCCCAACCACGCCCCGCTGGTCATCGCGGAGCAGTTCGGCACCCTGGAGGCCATGGCCCCCGGCCGGGTCGACCTGGGCCTCGGCCGCGCCCCCGGCACGGACGGCGCCACCGCCGCCGCCCTGCGCCGCACCGACCTCCCCCAAGCTCTCGGCTCCGCTCGAGCAGGGGGGACCCCCATCGACCGGGGCGCCGACGACTTCCCCCAGCAGCTCGCCGAGCTGATCCGCTTCCTCGATGACGACTTCCCCGACGGCCACCCCTACCGCCGCATCCACGCCGTCCCCGGCCCGGTCCAGGCGACCTCCCCGGGCGGCGTGCAGTCCCCGCACCGCCCGCCGGTCTGGCTGCTCGGCTCCTCCGGCTTCAGCGCCCGCCTGGCCGGCACGCTCGGCCTGCCGTTCGCCTTCGCCCACCACTTCTCCGCGCAGAACACCGTCCCCGCCCTCGACCTCTACCGCGACTCGTTCCGCCCGAGCGCGGTGCTGGACGCCCCGTACGCCCTCATCGGTGTCGCGGCCCTCGCCACCGAGGACGAGCGCGAGGCGCGTCGCCAGGTGCTGGCCGCCGCCCTGAACATGGTCCGGCTGCGCACCGGCCGCCCCGGTCTCGTGCCCACCCCCGAGGAGGCGGAGGCGTACGAATTCAGCCCGATGGAGCGGGAGTTCGTCGACTCCTGGAACGCCAACGTCGTCCACGGAACCCCCGACGAGGTCCGCTCCGGCCTCGACGACCTGCAAAAGCGCACCGGCGCCGACGAGTTGATGATCACGAGCAACGCGCACAGCGGCGCCGTACGCCTGCGCAGCTACGAACTCATCGCGGACGCCTACGGACTGCCGGCCGACGTCCGTCGCCGGCCCGGCGACTGAGCGGGCTCAGCCGCGTCCGCAGGCGCGGCCGCCCAGCAGCTCGGAGATGCGGTCCGGCGACACCGGGCGGGAGTACAGCCACCCCTGCCCGGTGTCGCAGCCGATCCGGCGCAGCCTGCTCGCCTGGTCGGACGTCTCCACGCACTCGGCGGTGACGGTCAGCCCCAGCCGGTGCGCGAGCTGGATCATCGCCTCCACGATGACCTCGTCCGCGGGGTTCGGCCGTCTCGCCGCGCCCTCCGGCTCCTCGTGCTGGAATCCGCGTACGAAGGAGCCGTCCAGCTTCAGCGCCGACACCGGCAGACGGCTGAGGTAGGCGAGGTTGGAGTACCCGGTGCCGAAGTCGTCGATGGCGATGTGGACGCCCATGTCGTTCAGCGAGCGCAGTGCTTCGAGCGGCCGGCCGGCCGAGCCCATCACGGCCGACTCGGTCAGCTCCAGCTGGAGCAGGTGCGGCGCGAGACCGGTCTCGGCCAGCACCTCGGCCACGTCCGCGACCAGGTCGGAGTCCCACACCTGGCGGACGGCCACGTTGACGCTGACGAAGATCGGCGGCTCGTCCGGGTGGTCGAGCTGCCAACGGCGGGCCTGGTGGCAGGCGGTGCCCAGGATCCAGCGGCCCAGCGGGACGATCGAGCCGTCCTCCTCCGCCAGCGCGATGAACCGATTCGGCGTCAGCGTGCCGAACTCCGGGTGCCGCCAGCGGACGAGGGCCTCGACCCCGCGCAACCGCCCGTCCTCCATGCCGACCAGCGGCTGGTACTCCAGGGCGAACTCGCCGCGCTCCACGGCCGCGCGCAGGGTGGAGACCAGGGCCTGGCGGGTCATGCGGTGCGCGTTGCGCTCGGGGTCGAACAGGGTCCAGCGGGCCTTGCCGTCGGCCTTCGCCCAGTACAGCGTCGTGTCGGCGGCCTGCATCAGCGCGGTGGCCGACGAACCGGCCGCGTGCCGTTCGACCACGCCGATGGACGCTGACACCGACAGGCGCCGGCCGGCGACCTCGAAGGGCTCCTGGAGGGCCGAGAGCACCGACTCCGCCAGCTCCGCGAGCTGCTCGGTGCCGGTCGAGTCCTCGACGAGCAGCGCGAACTCGTCGCCGCCTAGCCTGGCCACCAGCGGTGTGCTGGTCCGGCCGTGCCCTGCCGCGTCCGCGCACCGGGTCAGCCGTTCGGCCACGGCGGTGAGCAGCCGGTCGCCGATGCGGTGGCCGAGCGTGTCGTTGACCGCCTTGAAGCCGTCGAGATCCAGGTAGCACAGGCCGATCCGGCCGCTCCCGCCGCACTCGTACGACTCCGTCTCCAGCGCGGCCGACAGGCGCTCGAAGAACAGGGTGCGGTTGGGCAGCCTGGTCACCGGGTCGTGGTTCTTCAAGTGCCGCAGCCGGGCCTGGAGTTCGCGCCGGGCGCTGATGTCCGCCACGGACAGCAGCACGCCGGGGGAGCCGGGGGTCAGCGGCGCGACCGTCACCTGGACCCACAGCCGGTGGCCGTCCGGGTGCTTGAGCCGGCGGGCGCAGCGCAGCCGGGCCTGCCGGCCGCGCAGCACCTCCGCGTAGGCGTGCCGGGTACGGGCGTCGGAGGCGAGGTCCACCAGCTCGGCGGCGTTCCGGCCGGTCAGCTCGTCGGGGGCGGTGCCGAGGAGCGCGCCGAAGGTCTCGTTGGCGCTGACGACCAGGCCCTCGGGGTCGACGACGGCCATCGCCAACGGCGCCGCGGAGAAGGCGGACCGAAAGGGACGCTCGGCCCCGGCGTCGGGGCCGAGCTCCGAGAGGGCGTCGGTGTCCGGGTGGGAAGCCGGGGCTGATTCCGGTTCCGGGACGGTGCCGGCAGGCGGCGGTGCGGACCCGAGCAGGTCGACGACGGGCGGTGCGGATTCGGCCAGGACGGTGAATCGGGGGGCCGCCGGGGCCGGTTCCGCCATCCGGGTGAGGCCGTGGACGGGCAGGAACCCGGCGGGACCGGTGCCGGAGGGCGCGGGCGCGGTGGGGGCCACGGCCCGCTCGGCGGCGACCGCCGCGACCGGGTCCGTACCCGGAGGCCTCGCGGCATCACTCTCCGTGACAGTAGGTCGGATGAGGTCTGCCGCGGGCGTCGGCCCTTCGGACGTTCCGCTCACCGCTCGCTCCCGCAGTGCACTCGGTCTTCTTTTCGGTCTCGTCGGGTGGTCCGCCGGCTGGTGGACGGCGTCCCGGCCCGTGTCCGCGCAGGAAAGTGCAGGAAAAGTGTGTCGATCATAGATGCCGTCGGCGGACCCCTTCCAGCCACTCGCCTGTCCCGCGCGACGACCGGCCACTCACCGACATCGTTTCGACCACACATGGACGAGTTCTTTGTACGGCTGACCATCTGTGACGTTCCGTGAGCGGTCCGGAGGTGTTTCTTTTCCCGGACCCCTGTCGGGCTGTCCTGCCGTGAACTCGCCTCCCTCACCCTTCCGGTGCAGACAAACAGGGCGTACTCCTCCAAACTCCCACAGGCTGGGTTCGGTGTCCCGTGAACCGCCCCCGGAGGTCCCCCGTGCCGTGTCAGCTGCCCCTGAAGGCACTCGGCCGTGACGTCCGCAACGCGCTGAACCTGGCCGGGGCACGTCCCGTGCTGCGCAGTACCGCGGCCGTGTTCACCACGATGTCGGCGGTCGCCGCCACCTCGGTCCTGGGCGGCCCTTCGGTCGCCGAGCCGTTCTCCCCCGCGCCCTGCGCCCTGCAACGCACGGACGCCCACCACTCGGAGGGGCTGGACACCTGGAACCCCGCCTACGTACGGCCGGCCCGGACGCTGAACGCCGTCCTCGTGTTCCTGTCCTTCCCGGACTCCACCCCGCGGACCACCCCGGCCGAACTCGCCGCCGACCACTTCCCGGCCACCAGCCGGTACTTCGAACAGGCGTCGTACGGCAGGTTCACCCTGCGCCCCCACCCGCTGCGGCGGTGGATCCGGATGCCGCGCCCGTCCACCGCGTACGCAGTGCACCGCGACTGGAACGCCCGGGACCGCACCGCGTATCTGCGGGACGCGCTCGCCGCGGCCGACCCCGAAGTCGACTTCTCGCGCTACGACGTGGTCTACTTCGTCGCCGACCCGGACGCGCCCGGCGTCGACTCGGACGCGACGAAGGTCGTCAACCTGGACACCCCGCTGGTGGCCGACGGCAAGGAGATCCGGCGGGTGGTGACCGTCTTCGAACGGCACCCGCCGGACCGGCTGGTGCTCGCCCACGAGACCGGGCACGTCTTCGACCTGCCCGACCTGTACCACCGGCCCGCGGACGGCAAGGGCGACTGGGACACCTACGTCGGGGACTGGGACCTGATGGGCAGTCAGTTCGGCCTGTCGCCGGATCTCTTCGCCTGGCACAAGTGGAAGCTCGGCTGGCTGGACCCCCGTCAGGTGACCTGTGTGCGGGGAGGCGGGCCGACCCGGGTGACCCTGGAGCCGGTGGAGGCGGGCCCGGCGGGAGCGAGCCCGCCGGAGGAGGGGCCGTCGGTGACCACCGCCGCCGGGTCGCCGCTGTTCGGGCTCGGCGGCGGAACGAAGCTGGTCGTGGTGCGCACCGGGAGCGACAGCGTGCTGGCCATCGAGGCGCGGGCGTCGATCGGCTACGACGTGACCGGGTGCCGGCAGGGGGTGCTGGTGTACCGGGTGCGCAGCGGGGCGGAGTCCGGTGGCGGCCCGATCGAGGTGATCGACGCCCATCCGCACACCGGGGCCTGCGAGGAGTCCTCGGTCCAGCCCGCGCTCGCCGACGCCCCGATCGACGTGGGGGAGAGCTTCACCGTGCCGGGCGACGGGGTCCGGGTGGAGGTGGAGAACCGTACGGCGTCCGGCGCCTACACCGTCAAGATCACCACGGCCTGACGCCTGTCGCGCGCATGCCGCGTACTCCTTGCCGCGTACATACAGCGATGGCGAGACCGGATCGCTCTTCGCGACCTTGTCCCGCCATCGTCGTCGTGCGCCGCCAGGGACTCGAACCCCGGACCCGCTGATTAAGAGTCAGCTGCTCTAACCAACTGAGCTAGCGGCGCCTGCTGACGTCGTAGACCTTAGCATCCTGGTCGCTGGGAGGAAAAATCGATATCCGCACCGCCGCGCGGGCGGCCCGCACGGCCGCCCAGAGCATGATCTCCGGGCCCGGCAGCCAGGGGTGGCGGGTGTCCGGGGCGACGAGCCAGCGGGAGGCGGGGCGTATGGGCAGAGCCTCGCCGGACAGGGCCGGGAGGGTCACCGCGTCGCCGTTGCCGTGGCACAGCAGCGGCGGGATGCCCTCCTTGCGGCCGTCGTCCCGGCCGCGGCAGCCCCACTCCTCCCACTCCAGCAGCGAGGGCAGCCGGTGTGCGGTGCCGGCCGCGGCGAAGAGCAGCATCCGTCCCCGGTGGACGGCCACCGGGCCCGACCCCGGGCCCTCGTCCCACAGCCGGTCCAGCATCCGGCGGCCGAAGACCGCGGGCACGTTCACCACGTCGAAGACGGTGCCGCAGGGCAGTACGAGCGGGGCGTCCGGCCGCTCCTGCCAGAGTGCGAGCGTGCTGCGGGGATACGTGTCCGCCGAGGCCAGCCAGGCGGCGCCGTCCGCGGTGACGCCCGAGGCGTCGGAGCGCTGGCCTGCCCGCTGGTCGAGGTGGTCGGCGAAGGGTTCGTTCCCTGTGCGGCTCATGGCGGATACATCTACCCGCTGTGAGTGGACGATTCCTCAGGGTTGCGGGAAATCGGGACATGGAACGGTGGGCGGGGGTATCTTGCCCGCCCGGCATATGCCAGAGCCGGGGGACGGCGCGCGCGGGGCGCGGGGGGCGTGTGGGGTCAGACCGGGTCGGCCGGGTTGGCGTGCACGCCGCCCTCGGCTCCGCTCAGCAGGTCCCGGCCGAACTCCACCATCTTCTTGGCATAGTCCTCGGTCCAGTCGGCCCGCTCGGCGATGGCCGCCGGGGTCAGCCGGTCGAACCGCCGCGGATCGGCGAGCTGCGCCGCCGCGATCGCCTGGAACTCCACCGCCCGGTCGGCCGCCGCGCGGAACGCGACCGTCAGCTCCGTCGCCCGCGAGAGCAGCGCCCGCGGATCGTCGATCGACTCCAGGTCGAAGAAGTGCTCGGGGTCGGCGGCCGCCTCGGCGGGCTCGAAGAGCAGGGGCGCGGGGCGTAGCCGCTGTTCGTCACGACGCGGCGTTGGCTCCGCCATGTCTCGACCTCCTCGTACGGTTCGGAAGGGTCCGGATGACACCGCCCTGCGAAAGGGCCACCCTCCATTGTGTCCCGCGAACGCAAGGCCCCGACCCCACCCCGATCACCACTTCTCAGGACCACCTGGGATCCCGCGCCGGGGGCACCGGTCAGGGCCGCCAGGGAACCCGGTGTTCTCGCAGGTGGGCGAGTGCGGCGTGGTTCGCCTCCCAGCCGTCCGGGCTGTGTTCGTCGGCCGCCTTCGGCGGCGTGCCGGACTCCGTCCGGGGGGATGCCGGGTGCTGGTCAGGGCCGCCAGGGCACCCGGTGTTCTCGCAGGTGGGCGAGTGCGGCGTGGTTCGCCTCCCAGCCGTCTGGGCTGTGTTCGTCGGCCGCCTTCGGCGGCGTGCCGGACTCCGTCCGGGGGGATGCCGGGTGCTGGTCAGGGCCGCCAGGGCACCCGGTGTTCTCG